>JBFKXW010000022.1:0-15166 GCA_041637915.1 Pseudomonadales bacterium
ACCGGCAAGTCCTCGTTGCTGAACCGGCTGGTGCGGCAGCGCATCAGCATCACCTCACGCAAGCCACAGACAACCCGTCACGCCATCACCGGCATTGATACCGTGGCGGGTTGCCAGTTCATCTATGTGGACACGCCCGGCCTCCATGCCGAGGAGTCGCGGCAGATGAACCGCATGTTGAATCGTGCCGCGCGGGATGCCGTTGCCGGTGTGGATGTGGTGCTCCACGTGATTGAGGCCGGTGCCTGGCGTGCGGAAGACGAGCGTGTGCTGGAGATTCTGCAGGGTGCAGGTGTGCCTTGTTTCGCGCTGCTCAACAAGGTGGATTTGCTGTCGCGCAAAGAGGCCTTGCTGCCGGAGATGGCGCGCCTGTCCGAGCGGCAGTTTTATGCGGAGATCATTCCGGTCTCCGCGCGCAGTGGACATAACCTCGATGCGGTCCGCGACGCGGTGCAGGCCAGACTGCCCCATGGATTGTTCCTGTTCCCGGAAGATCAGGTGACCGACCGTAGCGAACGCTTCCTGGCGACAGAAATGATCCGCGAGCAGTTGGTACGTCGCTACGGGGATGAACTGCCTTACCAGAGCGCCGTGCGCGTTGAATCCTGGCGCGAGGAGGAGGACAAGCTGCACCTGCATGCAACCATTCTGGTCGAGCGGGACAGCCAGAAGAAGATTGTCCTGGGCAGTGGCGGTTTGCGCCTGCGCGACGCCGGCATCGAGGCCCGTCAGACGCTGGAGCGATTCCTTGGCCGGCCGGTGAACCTGCGTCTTTGGGTAAAGGTGCGCAAGGCGTGGTCCGATGACGCGCAACTGCTGCATGCGCTCGGTTACGGAGACCGGGACCTGTGAGCGACGCCGGCGCACTGGAGCCTGCCTGGGTCCTGCATACGCGACCCTACCGGGAGACCAGCCTGATCGTGGACTTGCTCACGGCCGAATATGGCCGGGTCGACGTGATGGTGCGCGGTGCGCGTGGCAAGCGGCGTGGCGGCGTGGCGACGCGTCAGTTTCTGCCGTTGCTGGTGAGCTGGAGCGGGCGTAGTTCGCTGAAGACCCTGCGGACGGCTGAGCCGGATGGTGCCGCGCTGTACCTGGATGGTGATGCCCTGCTGGCCGGCCTGTACGTCAACGAGTTGCTGTTGCGCGTATTGCGGCCGATGGATCCGCACGAGGGTCTGCACGCTCAGTACGGGCAGTGCCTGCGCGCGCTGGCCGGCGCCGGGGAACTGGCAGCGGCGCTGCGCCGTTTCGAGCGGGAGCTGCTGGCGTCCATCGGCTATGCCGCATCCTTTCTGCATACCGTGGATGGGCATGCGATTCAGCCGGGGCGGGCGTATTGCTGGGTTGAGGACTGCGGGTTCATGCCGGTCGAGTTGACAGCGGGCCGGAGTACCACGGAATACCCGGGTGCGGCATTGCTTGCCATTGCCGCTAACGATTATTCTCACGCGCAGACCCGCCAGCTGGCGCGCGGGTTGTTCCGCGAGATGCTGGAGCCCTATCTTGGCGGCAGACCGCTGCAGAGTAGCCAGTTGCTCGCGGCCAGCCGGCAGCGCGGCGGCACCGGCGATGCAAGGAGCCACACAGATGCCTGATTACCGACGTGCCCTGCTGGGCGTGAACATTGATCATGTAGCCACCCTCCGGCAAGCCCGTGGCACCCGGTACCCGGACCCGGTCCAGGCCGCCATCGCTGCGGAGGAGGCGGGTGCCGATGGCATCACCCTGCATTTGCGGGAGGACCGGCGTCACATCCAGGATCGGGACGTGCACCTGCTGCGGGATGTGCTGCAGACCCGCATGAACCTGGAAATGGCAGTCACACCGGAGATGCTGCTGTTCGCTACGGATGTTGCGCCAGCGTATTGCTGTCTGGTGCCGGAGCGGCGCGAGGAGCTGACCACAGAGGGTGGCCTGAACGTGGCCGGAGACGAGTCCCGGATCAAGCAGGCCTGCGACCAGCTCGCAGACCGGGGTATTCAGGTGTCCCTGTTCATTGACCCGGAACCCGCCCAACTCGAGGCTGCGCAGCGCTGTGGGGCGCCGGTGGTGGAGATCCACACCGGGGCCTATGCCGACGCAGTGGAGGATAAGTCCCGCAGCGTCGAACTGACCCGCATTCGGGAGGCTGTCGCGCTCGGCGGTGATCTTGGATTGATCGTCAATGCCGGCCACGGCCTGCACTACCACAACGTGGAACCGATTGCGGCGATTCCGCAGGTCCATGAACTGAATATCGGTCATGCGATCGTGGCACGGGCGCTGTTCGTCGGGATGGGCGGCGCCGTGCGGGAAATGCGTGAGCTGATGGAACGTGCCCGCCTGTTCCAGGCGCTGGCATGATTTTCGGCATTGGCGCAGACCTGGTGGAGATCGCCCGGGTCGCCCAGGTTCTGCGGCGTCACCCGGCACGCTTCATGGCAAGAATTCTCACGCCGGCAGAACGGGAACAGTTTCACGCCGCTACCCATCCGGAACGTTTTCTGGCCAAGCGCTTCGCGGCCAAGGAAGCTGCGGCCAAGGCACTGGGTACCGGTATTGCGAACGGTGTGGGCTGGCAGGACCTGTCCGTGGCCTCCGGTCCGGACGGCCGCCCGGTACTGCACCTGCCGGCTGGCATTCGGGAGCGCTTCGCCCGCGGCGGTGCGTTGCAGGCGCACCTGAGCATCAGTGACGAGCGTGATTACGCGCTGGCTTTCGTGGTGCTCGAGACCGGTGCGGTGCCTGCCAGCCAGGCATAGCCCTCACGCAGTACCCGCAGGCCCTCGTCATACAGGTCGTGCGCCATTGCGGGATCCCCGGGCGACAGCGGCTGGCGGACGCAACAGTTGTGCAGGCGTCGTGACTCTGCCAGCAGGGCCGGCACGCCGGCGTACTGGCAGGCGCCCAGCAGTCGATGGAGGTGGCGGCGCATCGCACCGCGATCCTGCTGTCGTGCCGCCACCTGAATCGAAGCCAGGCTTTCGGGCAGCGTTTCCACCAGCGCGCGGACCAGTTGCCGGGCCAGTTCGGGCTTGCCACCGGCCAGTCGCACGCAGGCTTCGCGGTCAATGGCGCGCGGCCGGGCGAGGGTTTCCCGACGGGTTGTAATTTTCCGCATGGGCAACGTGCCGGCCCGGGGGGATGGCAGCCACCTGCCCAGACTGGAGGCGAGATGCGAGCCGCTGACCGGCTTGGTGAGGCATTCATCCATGCCGGCGGCGAGGAACTGCTCCCGTTCATGCGGAAACGCGTGGGCGGTCAGTGCGATGACGGGCGGGCACTGCGCGCCCCAGATCGTGTGGAGGCGCCGGCAAACCTCCATGCCGTCCATGCCCGGCATCTGTACATCCAGGAACACAATGTCGAAACAGCGCCTGCGCGCCAGGCGGAGTGCCTCAGGGCCGTCCTGTGCGGTGGTCACTGCGACGTTCAGTGCCTCCAGCAGGTCCCGGGCCAGCACCAGGTTGATGGGGTGGTCATCGACGACCAGTGCGTGATGCCGCGGGGTGTTGGTGGTGGGAGACTTTGCGGCGGGGCCGGGCACCGGCGTGGCGACGCTCGTCGGTGCAGGGGGCGTGCGCAACCAGTGTAGGTGCAACAGCCAGGCCGTCAGCAGCAGGCAGGCGTCGATGGAGGGCCCTGACAGGAACAGCACGACGGCAAAGGTCAGGGCTGGTGGCAGCCATCGCACAGGCTGGTTGCGGATGGCCGCAAAGGCCCGGGCAGGAGAGGGCGGGGGTCTGTTCATTACGGGGCTCCGGTCGTTGGGCCGGCGGCATTATAGGAAGGCCGCGGTTTCTGCCCCGGGCTTGTAAGCCGTGCTGGCGCGACCCGGCCCCGGGCCAGTATCATGGCCATCCTGATGTTCGCTGCCGATCGGCAGATGTGCTGAGAATGACTGATCAGAACGCGACGGAGTCGCCCGATTACCCCACCATCGAGCACTGCATCGGTGAAACGCCGCTGGTCCGGTTGCAGCGGATTCCGGGTGAATCCAGCAATACGATTCTCTGTAAACTGGAAGGCAACAATCCCGCCGGGTCGGTGAAAGATCGGCCGGCGCTGTCCATGATTGCGCGTGCCGAGGCGCGGGGGGACATCCAGCCGGGCGACACCCTCATTGAGGCGACCAGCGGCAACACCGGCATCGCGCTGGCCATGGCAGCCGCCATTCGTGGCTACCGGATGGTCCTGATCATGCCTGAGCACATGAGCGAGGAACGGCGCGCTGCCATGGCAGCCTACGGCGCGGAACTCGTCCCTGTGACCCAGGCAGAAGGCATGGAAGGCGCCCGGGATCTGGCGTTGAAGATGCAGGCGGAGGGCCGTGGGCGCGTACTGGATCAGTTCGCAAATCCTGACAATCCGCTGGCCCATTACGAAGGCACCGGCCCGGAAATCTGGCGGCAGACCGGGGGGCGGGTCACCCACTTCGTCAGTTCGATGGGGACGACGGGTACGATCATGGGCGTCTCCCGCTTTCTCAAGGAAAAGAATCCCGCCATCCAGATCATTGGCCTGCAGCCTACGGAAGGTTCCAGTATTCCGGGCATCCGGCGCTGGCCGGCCGCCTATCTGCCGAAAATATTTGAAGCGCCACGCGTAGACCGTGTGATGGATATCAGCCAGGCGGAGTCAGAGCGAATGATGCGTCGCCTGTCGGCCGAGGAGGGCATCTTCTGCGGCATCTCGTCCGGTGGGGCGATCACCGCGGCGTTGCAGATTTCCAGTGAAGTGCGTGATGCGACGATCGTGGCGATTATTTGTGATCGCGGGGATCGTTACCTCTCCACTGGCCTGTTCAATCCCTCCTGACCGGGCATGGGCCGTCGTAAGCGCGTTCATTACGCGGAGCCGGTGCGCCTTGCGCTGACCGCGCTCGACCCGAAAGGTCTGGCGATTGCGCACCTGGAAACGCGTGAAGCGCGTGTGCTGGGTGGTCTGCCGGGTGAAACAGTCCGCGCCCGCCACCTGCGTCGACGCAAGGGTGTTGATCTGTTTGCCAGTGAGGCGCTCGAATCCATCCCTGCTGAACAGCGGGTCACGCCGGATTGTGAAGCATTCGGGCGCTGTGGCGGCTGTGTGTTGCAGCATATGGCCGGTGCCGAGCAGGTCCGGATCAAGGACCTGCAGCTGCGCAATCGCCTCACCGGGGCGGGGCTTCAGCCCGCGCGCTGGCTGCCACCCCTGCAGGGTCCCCGGCAGGGCTATCGATACAAAGCCCGGCTTGGTGTGCGCAGTGTGCTGAAAAAGGAGCGCGTGCTGGTCGGGTTCCGCGAGTTCGGCACCGGTTGGGTGACCGATACACGGCAGTGCACCATTCTGCATGAGGCCGTGGGCACCCGCATGGTGGAGATTTCCGTGCTGATCGGGTCCCTGGATGCGGCGCGACGCATTCCGCAAATCGAGGTGGCGGCTGGCGATACGCAGGTGGCGCTGGTGTTGCGGCACCTGGACCCGCTGTCTGTCGCCGACAGGGACCGGCTGACAACCTTTTCACGGGAAACCGGCCTGCTGATTTTTCTGCAGGGTGGCGGTTTGGACAGCGTCGAGCCGCTGCTGGCAGATCAACCGTGCGCGCTGTACTACGAACTGCCGGATGAACAACTGCGCATCCTGTTTACACCGACCCAGTTCACCCAGGTCAATCCGACCCTGAATCGCGCCATGGTGGCACAGGCCCTGCGTGAACTGGCACCCCAGCCGACCGACCATGTACTGGACCTGTTTTGCGGCATCGGCAATTTTTCCTTGCCGCTGGCCCGTCATGCAGGCCACGTCACCGGCGTGGAAGGAAGTCAGCAACTGGTTGAACAGGCTGAAAAAAATGCTGTTCTCAACCAAATCAGCAATGCCCGTTTCGAGCAGGCCGATCTGTATGGGGACTATACTGGCGGGCCACAGCAGGACTGGGCCTGCGACCGCCTGTTGCTGGACCCGCCTCGCACGGGCGCCGAGCAGGTGGTGCGTCGCATGCAGGAACTTGCTCCGCGCCGCATCGTCTATGTGTCCTGTAATCCGGTGACGCTCGTGCGCGACAGTGCCGTGCTGATTGAGCAGGGCTATCGGCTGGAGGCGGCCGGCATGATGGACATGTTTCCGCATACAGGGCATGTGGAGGCGATGGCAGTTTTCAATCAGGCGGGATAACCCGCCCGGCGGATTTCCCGATGGTTACGGTCCGTAAACAGCATCAGCAGCCCCCGGGCACCGTGGTCGATCTGGATGAATGGGTCGCGGATATTGCCATCCGGACGCGGGTGCGTGACCGGTCCCTGTTGCGACAGGCGGCGGACGCGGTGCGTACTGCGGAGCAGGCCATGCCGCCGGAGCGCAGGGCGCTGAGTGGTATTGCCGGTATCTTCCTCACCGGGCTGGAGATGGTCGAGATTCTTGCGGACCTGCGCCTCGATCAGGAGGCGCTGCTGGCGGCCATGTTGTATCGCTCGGTGCGGGAAGGGTGTCTGCAGGAACAGGAGATCCGCGATACCTACGGGGATGAAGTCAGCCAGTTGATTGGCGGCGTGCTGCGCATGGCGTCTATCAGTGCACTGGCCACCACGAACACCCCGGTACTGGGCCAGGCCCGGGCTCAGATCGACAACGTCCGGAAGATGCTTGTGTCCCTGGTGGACGACGTGCGGCTTGCGCTGATCAAGCTGGCCGAGCGGACCTGTGCCATTCGTGCCGTCAAGGACGCACCGGAAGAAAAAAAGCTGCGTGTCGCACGGGAAGTGTTCGACGTGTATGCGCCGTTGGCGCACCGGCTTGGCATCGGCCAGATCAAATGGGAGTTGGAAGACCTCTCCTTCCGCTATCTGGAGCCCGCGGACTACCAGCGCATCGCCAGTCTTCTGCATGAAAAGCGTCTCGACCGCGAACGCTACGTCGAGGAGGTGCTCGACAGTCTGCGTGTGGCGCTGGAGCGGATGGGCATCGACGCATCGCTGAGTGGTCGTGCCAAGCATATCTACAGCATCTGGCGAAAGATGAAGCGCAAGGGGATCGACTTCTCCCGCGTCTACGACGTGCGCGCATTGCGGATTCTGGTGCACGAGGTGCGTGACTGCTATGCCGTGCTGGGGGTCGTGCACTCGTTGTGGCGGCATATTCCCAACGAGTTCGACGATTACATCGCGCGACCCAAACAGAATGGCTACCGCTCCCTGCACACCGCCGTGATCGGGCCCGATGGCAAGACCATGGAGGTGCAGATCCGCACCCATGAGATGCACGAGGAAGCGGAGCTCGGTGTCTGTGCGCACTACATCTACAAGGAAGCCGATCTTGCCACCCGCGGCGAGCTCTACGATCAGAAGGTCGCCTGGTTGCGACAGGTTCTCGAATGGCAGGAAGAACTCGGCGACATCAGTGGCCTGGTCGACATGTTGCGCAATGATGTGGAGGAAAAGCGCATCTACGTGTTCACGCCGGACGGCCACGTAGTCGATCTGGCGCTGTCCAGCACGCCGGTCGATTTCGCCTATCACATCCATACCGAGGTGGGTCACGGCTGTCGTGGTGCCCGGGTGAACGGGCAGATGGTCCCCCTGAACACCGCCCTGAAAACCGGCGACCAGGTCGAGATTCTGACCGGTCGCAAAGGCGGGCCCAGCCGCGACTGGCTCAATCCCAACCTGGGCTACGTTTGCACCTCGCGGGCGCGGGCCAAGATCCAGCACTGGTTCAAGCAGCAGGATCGTGATCGCAACATCGAAGCAGGGCGCGACCAGCTGGAAACAGAACTGCGACGTCTCGCCCTGCCGCGAGCGGAACTGGAGGGCGTTGCCGCCCGCGTGAACCTCGGTTCGCTGGAGGATGTCTACTGTGCACTGGGTGGCGGGGACCTGCGTCTCTCCCAGGTGATCCAGGCGATCAGCCAGGCACCGGGTCGGGCGGTTTCGGAGCCGGCCTGGCACCGGGCGCCACAACCGCCTGCAACACCACAGGGCGACGTGTTGATCCGTGGCGTTGGCCAGTTGATGTCACAGGTCGCAGGTTGCTGCAAACCGGTCCCCGGGGATGCGATTGCCGGATACATCACCCATGGTCGGGGCGTGACCGTGCACCGTGTTGACTGCGTCAACTTGTTGCAGGCGCAGGAGGAAGAACCGGAACGGATCATCGAGGTGTCCTGGGGCTACGGACTCGAACAGACCTATCCCGTGGATCTCGAAATCGATGCGTGGGACCGCCAGGGTCTGTTGCGGGACATTCTCGCGGTGGTCGCCAATGAGAAGGTCAATGTGCGTTCGTTGAACTCGGATAGTGTCGATGACGCCAACCGGGTGCGCGTGCGCATGACCGCGGATCTGGAAGACCTGCAGACCCTCGGCCGGGTACTCGACCGTCTGCGCCAGATACGCCATGTGATCGATGTTGTGCGCAGAAGAGCCTGACCACTGGCTGTGGCAATCGAACGGGGCCTTTCAGGATCAGTGGTGATCCGCGGAAGACTCCTTGATGGCGCGCATGTGTTTGCGGGTCAGTTCCAGGTAACGCGGCGTCGGGCCGACGTCCTCGAAGAGGGGATCTCCTTCCTCATCCTCGGCAATCACACGCGAACCCTTGATGTACGGAAACGACCTTTCCAGTTCAGAAAGCGCCGCTGAAACCAGCTCTGAGAGCAGTTCCTCACGGGTCCGTTTCGGATACATTTCCTCCAGCGCCGCCAGGCGTGCGGCATCTTCGGTATCGAGGTGAAGTGCGAGGGTCTCCCGGGTGAGGCGCCCGCTGGCGCTCCGTTCCCAATCCCTGACCAGATCACGAATTTTCAAGTCGTTTGTCCATTCGTTGCGGGGTGTCCCACCCGAATGCGGGGACACACCTTCAGTGTTGACCAGCCGCCCGGGTATTTCCACAAAAACCTGCAGATTTCCCTGCTTTTGTTACGCTGCAGGGCAGAATAATCCACTCGGGGAGACGCCGGTGTCCGAAGCCCATCCACTGTTGCGAGAGAATATTCGCCTGCTGGGCAGCGTGCTGGGCGATACCATCCGCGCCCATCTCGGGGATGCGGTTTTTTCCAAGGTCGAAGCCATCCGGGCGGCGGCGAAGGCCGACCGCGCCTCAGGAACGGGTGAGAACCCGGCCCTGCTGGCCGCATTGGCGGCGCTGGAGGAGCAGGAACTGGTACCGGTGGCACGTGCGTTCAACCAGTTTCTCAACCTGGCGAATATTGCCGAGCAGTATCATCGGATCCGGCGCCGCGATCGTGCCGCTGCCGTGAATCCGGACCAGGGTGTCCTGCCAACGTTTCTCCGTGACGCCCTGAGCAAGGATGTGCCGCCCGATCAACTGGTGGAGCTGGCCAATGCGCTGCACATTGAGCTGGTGCTGACGGCACACCCGACCGAGATCGCGCGCCGTACCCAGATTCAGAAATACGACCGCATCGCGATGCTGCTGGAGGAGCTCGACTATGACGGTCTGCATGAGGCTGAGCGGGACCGCATTCTTGAGCGGCTGCGGCGGACCGTCGCCAGTGCCTGGCACACCAATGACATTCGCACCGAACGCCCGACCCCGATCGAGGAGGCCCGTTGGGGGTTCGCGGTGATCGAGAACTCGCTGTGGCGTGCCGTCCCTGAGTTCCTGCGTGGCTTTGATCAGCAACTAAGGGCGCTGACCGGTGCCGGGCTGGATCCGCGTGCGGTGCCGGTGCGTTTCGCTGCCTGGATGGGTGGTGACCGCGACGGCAATCCGAACGTCACCGCGGAAGTGACGGCAGCCGTGCTGCGGGAGGCACGCTGGATGGCAGCTGACCTCTACCTGCGCGATCTCGCAGCGCTGATCCCGGAACTCTCCATGCATGCTGCGACGCCTGCATTCCGGGAGCGTGCCGGGCATGCGGAGGTGCCGTATCGTGCCGTGCTGCGCGTGCTGCGTGCACGGCTGCAGGCCACCCGGGCAGCGTTCGATGATGCTGCTGCAGATGCGACCGGAGCCGACGTCATCCGGCACGTGGACGAACTGCGCGAGCCCCTGCTGGCCTGCTATGAATCGCTGCATGCCTGCGGCCTTGGCGAGATTGCCAACGGCAATCTGCTGAGCACCCTGCGGCGGGTGGCGTGCTTTGGCATTTGTCTCACCCGCCTCGACATCCGCCAGGATGCCGCGCGGCACACGCAGGCGCTGGATGAAATCACCCGCGCGCTGGGTCTGGGCGGCTATGGCGACTGGGACGAACCGGAACGGCAGGCCTTTCTGCTGCGGGAACTGCAGGGCAGCCGCCCGCTGGTGCCGCGCAATTTTTCCCCGGGCGACGAGGTGGCCGAGGTGCTCGCCACCTGTCGGGTGGTGGGCGCGCAGACGCAGGAAGTCCTCGGCTCCTACATCATTTCCATGGCGGGCCAGCCCTCGGATGTGTTGGCGGTGATTCTCCTGCTGCGGGAGTGCGGGATTGGTTTCAACCTGCCAGTAGTGCCTCTGTTCGAAACGCTGGAGGACCTGAACGGGGCACCAGACGCCATGCGTGCGCTCCTCGACGTGGACTGGTATTGCGAATACGTGCAGGGCCATCAGCAGGTGATGATCGGCTATTCCGATTCTGCGAAAGGCGCCGGCAAGCTGAGCGCGACCTGGGCCCAGTACCGTGCCCAGGAAGCACTGGTTGCGCTGTGCCGGGAACGCGGGATTGAATTGACACTTTTTCACGGCCGTGGCGGCACGGTGGGGCGGGGCGGTGGCCCGGCGCAGGCCGCGATTTTCTCGCAGCCACCCGGTTCCGTGAATGGCAGCCTGCGCGTGACCGAGCAGGGCGAGGTCATCCGGCATAAGTTCGGCCTGCCCGCCATCGCCTGCCAGAGCATGGAGGTGTATGCCAGCGCGGTGATGGCGGCCACACTGATGCCGCCACCGGCCCCGCGCCCGGAGTGGCGCACCCTGATGGATACGATGAGTCGCGATGCACACCGCGTGTATGTAGGCCTGGTGCGGGAGGATGAGCAGTTCGTGCCGTACTTCCGTCAGCTGACACCAGAGCAGGAGCTGGGACGGTTACCGTTGGGGAGTCGCCCCGCGAAACGGCGGCCCACCGGCGGTGTGGAGTCCCTGCGGGCGATCCCCTGGGTGTTTGCGTGGACGCAGACCCGCCTGATGCTGCCGGCCTGGCTGGGCTGTGGCGAGGCACTGCGGAATGCCTGCGAGGGTGATCAGGCAGCCGTACTCAGAGAAATGACCGCCGAGTGGCCGTTCTTCCGCGCCTTTGTGGATATGCTGGAGATGGCGCTGTCCAAGGCTGATCCGGAGATGACGCGATTCTATGAGCAGAAGCTCGTGGACGAGCCGCTGCAGTCCCTCGGAGCAAACCTGCGCGAGCGTCTGCAGCGGACCTGTGCCGTGGTGCTGGACCTGTTGGCGCAGCGGGCGTTCCTGGAAAGTAATGAGGAACTGCGGCAGTCGATCGACCTGCGCAACCCGTACATCGATCCGCTGCATTACCTGCAGGCTGAACTGCTGTACCGTGAGCGTCGCAGCGGCGAAGACGGGCACGCCGATGCCGATCAGGCCCTGATGCTGACCATGGCCGGGATCGCTGCCGGGCTTCGCAATACTGGCTGAACACCGCTCGGGGCGTCCCACGTGCCAGCCTCGAAACTGGGCACGACAGCGGGTGCCGTTGCGCCTTGTCAGCCCCTGCGCGCGCGTGTAATGTGCGCGGTCTGCCCCACCGGGCGAGGGGAGCCTCCGGCCTGTCGTATGGATCGACAGGGTCGGATCGGCCAGTGGTTCCTGATCTATACTCGCTGTTCGGTGGATGGGCGGCGTATGCCCCCGTCAAAGAAAGGAGCGCTCCATCATGCGACTGATCTTGTTAGGCCCGCCGGGCGCCGGCAAAGGCACTCAGGCCCAATTTATTTCCGAGCACTTCGGAATTCCCCAGATCTCCACCGGAGACATGCTCCGCGCGGCTGTGAAAGCGGGCTCGGAACTCGGTTTGCAGGTGAAAGCTGTGATGGACTCGGGTGCGCTGGTTTCCGATGACATCATCATCGCTCTCGTCAAGGAACGGATTCAGGAGCCGGATTGCGCTGGCGGTTTCCTGTTTGATGGATTTCCCCGCACGATTCCGCAGGCGGATGCCATGAAGAACGCTGGCGTACACCTCGACGCCGTTTTGGAGATCAAGGTCGAAGATGACGTGATCGTGGAGCGCATGGGCGGACGTCGAGTCCATCCGGGTTCCGGACGCACCTATCATGTACTTTACAATCCGCCGAAAGTGGACGGCACAGACGACGAAACCGGCGAGCCGCTGATTCAGCGGGACGATGACAGCGAGGAAACGGTTCGCAACCGCCTGCGCATCTACCACGAGCAGACCGAGCCCTTGGTCGCGTACTACCGGGAGTGGGGTGAGCGTGGGGAGGCCAATGCGCCGACTTATTTGTCCCTGAATGGTTCCGGCAGTGTGGAAGCGATTCGGGATCAGGTACTCGGCCTGCTGAAGAAGGTTGGCTGAATCCGTCGTCCGATCTCGGCCTCAGACATCCATCACGATGAAATCATCCTCACCGCGCCTTCGGGCGCGGTGTTCGTTCAGGGCACGCATATTTTGTCGCAGGGCGTTCAGTGGTTTGGTCAGTTCCCCGCTTTCCATCTCCAATTCGTCCAGGAAGTCCGTGATCCACCCGAGCCGGTGAAAGAGTTCCTGATGCAGCGCCTGCAATTCCTGTAGTTCTCCAAAGGCTTCGGTCAGCTGGTTGCTGGCAGCGTGTTCGGCCCAGCGCACGGTGCTGACATCGATGATGCCCGAGGAGGCCGCCGCATGCTGCAGGGCCTGGGCAATCAGTCTGCAGCGAGCCACGTTGGGGGTCATGGTCAGCCCGCCCAATGCTTTTTTCAGCGGTTCGAGCTGCTGCATCCAGCGCTGCAGCAGCCCGATGTCTTCGGTCAGTTCGTGGATGTGCGCCGGTGCCTTCTCCGTGGCCCAGGCGTCGCCCGGTGGGATTTCCGCCGCCGCGAGAAGCGCGAGCAGCTGGCGGCATACCGCATTGAAGTATGGGCCCTGGTTGAAGCGCAGGATCGGGGTGGCATCCGACAGGGTGTGGTTGCCGACGGTCGCGCCGGACAGCCGAATGCGCACCAGTTCGTTGATCAGACCAAGCGCCAGCTCGGCGTCGGAGAGTTCGGTTTCGAGCTTTCCGGAGGGGAATCCGGTGCCGTCATAGCGCTCGTGCTGGTGGAGGACGCATTGCGTCACCTGTTCCGGGACCCGGCACTGGTTTTCCAGGTGTTGCTGGCTGAGGACCGGGTGCTGTTCGTGTGCGAGCGGTGTCTGCCTGCCGGTCAGACGCAACAGTCCGCAGTCCTGCAACAGGGCCGCCAGAAAGAGGGCGTCGCCCTCTTGCGCCGGAATCGGCAGTGCCTCTGCAAGCGGCACGGTCAGTGCGGCTGCCCACAGTGCGAATTCATACAGGTCCGGCCGCTCGCGGGCGATCGCACCCAGCACGCCTGGGACACCGGCATGCTCATCCACGAGAGCGCATCGTGCCTTGAGTGCGGCCTGCAGTCTTTCGCCCTGCAACAATTTGCGCAGATCGCGGCTACGGGCCAGTAGCGTGCCCAGGTCAATCAGCAATCTGCTGCTATCCAATGGCTACCCCTCTCTGAGATCCATGCTGGTCGGAATGTTCACTGCCGTATGCCACTGGTTCACGATCTTGCAGAACAGTTCGGCTGTCTTCTCAGCATCATAGCGTGCCGAATGTGCTTCATCCTGGCTGAAGTGTATGTCCGCCGCCTCGCAGGCTCTGGCAAGCACGGTTTGGCCGTAGGCGAGCGCGCCAAGGGACACCGTGTCCAGGCAGGAAAATGGATGGAACGGGTTGCGCTTGTGCTGGCAGCGCTGGATGGCAGCATTCAGGAAGGCCAGGTCAAAGCCGGCGTTGTGGCCCGTGAGTATGGCCCGCTTGCAGCCGGCATCGTTCCGGTGTCTGCGAATCTGCTTGAACATGTCTTCCAGCACTTCGCGCTCAGGACGTGCCATGCGAAACGGGTTGTCCACCGGGATGCGGTTCACCTCCATGGAGGAACGATCCAGTTCGGAGCCAGGGAAGGGGGTGACATGCCAGGAGAGCGTTTCCGCCGGTTCCACGACCCCCGATTCATGCATGCGGATCGGCACGGCCGCCACTTCCAGCAGCGCGTGGCGTTGCGGATTGAAGCCGCCGGTTTCCACGTCCACGACCACCGGCAGGAAGCCCCGGAACCGGGTGGCAATGGGTGGGCAGTCTGATTCACGCATCATGCGAAGCTCCAGTCGAGTTGATCGCCTGCATTGGGTGGAACGACCTGCTGGTCGCCCAGTGGCCAACTGTCCGGTACTTTCTGGACGGTTCGTGTCAGCGTAATGCGCGCCTCGTTGACCGGCAGACGGTAGAAGCCCGGGCCATGCAGGGACGCAAATGCCTCCAGATTCGCCAGCTTGCCGGCCTCGTCAAACACCTGCGCATACCATGCCAGCGACCATGGTGCGGTGAAACACCCGGCGCAGCCGCAGGCACTTTCCTTGCGCGAACGCGGGTGTGGTGCGGAATCAGTTCCCAGGAAAAAACGCGGACTGCCACTGGTGGCGGCCCGTACCAGCGCCTCGCGATGTTCGCGCCGTTTCAGAACCGGCAGGCAGTAGCGATGCGGCTGCAGGCCGCCCGCAAACATGGCATTGCGGTCCATCGCCAGATGATGGGCCGTCAGTGTGCCGGCGACGCCTTCCCGGGCCGACTCCACGAAGGCCACACCATCCCGTGTGGTGATGTGCTCAAGCACAACCCGCAGGCCCGGAAAGCGTTCCGTGATGGGCGCCAGGTGGCGTTCGATGAAAGTGCGTTCACGGTCAAACAGATCGATTTCTGCATCGGTGACTTCGCCGTGCACGAGCAGTGGCAGGTCACATGCCTCCAGCGTTCCGAAGAGGGGGTCCAGTTGATCCAGGTCGTTGACGCCGGCCGCAGAATTGGTGGTCGCGCCAGCCGGGTACAGTTTGACCGCATGGACATGCGGATGCGCCGCAGCGCGTCGCAGTTCTTCGGACGTAGTCCGGTCCGTCAGATAGAGGGTCATCAGGGGTTCAAAGGCAGCATCCGGTGGGCAGGCTGCCAGAATGCGGGACCGGTACGCTTCCGCTTCCGCAACGGTGGTGACGGGCTCCGACAGATTGGGCATGACGATCGCCCGCGCG
>JBFKXW010000023.1:0-15120 GCA_041637915.1 Pseudomonadales bacterium
CCGGTTCCAGAATCTCCAGGACATTGTTCATCACGGCGGAGAGGTCGACCGGTTCTGGCTTGTAGGACGCCTCCGCCCGTGCAAAATCCAGTGCGGATTCGATCATTTCGCTCATGTACTGACATTGTCGCTTTACCATGTCGATCAGTCGGGCGCCTTCCGGGTCCTTTTCGAGGTCCGGATTGCGTCGTGTAACCAGCCCGACCGTCAGTGTCATGCGGTTCAGTGGGGAGCGGAGATCGTGCGCGACCATGCGTGCGAACTCATCCAGTGTCTTGTTGGATTGCTTCAGGTCCAGTTCCGCCCGCTTTTGTTGGTGGATGTTGCGAATGGATCCGGCCATACGCAGATGTCCGGACTGCTCACTCGGCACGGTCACGGCCCGCACCGCGAACCACTGGTATTCGCCATCACCCCGCAGGAGCCGGAACTCGACTTCCAGATCCTGATTGGCGTGTTTCGTGCCGCGGCGTAGCACCTCCTTGAATGCAAGCGCATCTTCCGGGTGCAGTCGCGCCAGAAACAATTCCGTGGATGCACGGGTCGCGCGCGGATCCAGCTTGAGTAATTCGAAGGCACGGTCTGACCACCACATTTCATGGACTTCCAGATCGGGCCACTCCCACAGCCCGTCACGCGAACCCAGCACGGCCAGTTTGAATCGCTCTCCATGCCGCTCGATTTGCTCGCGCAGTTCCAGGTCGCGGCGGATTCCGGCCATACGCTGCAGGGCGGTACTGATCTGCCGCTCCATGCGTTCGATGATCTCCAGCATCAGGATGAACATCGGATTGGCGATCAGCAGGTACACCATCAGCGAGGGGCCGCCGTAACGGTGCTTGATCAGGTCCCAATTGGGAATGAACTGGGTGAGCACCAGCGCGGTGATTGCCAGCCAGAAAAGGATCGAGAAATACCGGGCGATCCTCGGCCGCAGCAGGATATAGGTAGAAAAATAAGCGAACGGGAGATAGGCGTAGAGTGGCAGAAACAAGGGCAGGCTGGGGTCCTGCATCGCGGGTCCGGTCAGCAGCGAGTACGTGCGCGTCAGGAAAAACACCAGCACGATACCCGAAACCAGCATGCCCACCGGGGCGATTGCAGAAGGACGTCGCCAGAGCCATCCCATGCAGGCGAAGATCAGTCCGCCGTACAGGAAGGGCAGCAGGGTCTCGAACGGAAAGGAATCCGGGATCTCCTTCATGGCGAGCCCGCCCAAAATAAAATTGGTCGCCAGGAAGGGCAGCATGAACAGCATGATCTGGCGCCGGGCAGACTCCGGCTGGATGAGCCCGGGCGGGGTGTCTGATGTGCTCTGCGGCACCTCAGTCATGAAAAAGCTGCTGATATGCGGGAAAAATATCGGTACGAACGAGGGCGGGGCATACGAATTCGGCCCGAATTGCGCTAAAGTTCGAAATAGCCATCAAGGCGCAGCTTAGCATGGATTTGCTTGGACCCTGCATGGAAACGAGACGCATCTTACTGGTCGATGATGACGAGATTCTGCGCGAGTTGATGCGACTGGTGCTGGAAAGTGAAGGCTATGAACTGGTCGAATGCGCGGACGGCCAACAGGGTCTGGAGGCGCTGCGAGGCAGTGGTTTTGATCTGGTGATTGTGGACTTGCGCATGCCGGTCATGGATGGTGCGCGTTTCCTTTCCGAGGCCTCCCAGGGTGGGATCGAATTGCCCCCGGTGATTGTTTTTTCCGGCAACAGTGACCAGGAAGTGTACGACCAGCTCAGTGGTTTGCCCGTGAAACTGGTGCTGCGAAAACCCGTCGATCCGGATGCCATGATCGAAGCAATCGGCAGTCTGATCTAACACCCTCCGGTTCCTGTTGGGAGAACAGCATTGCCCTTCGACGTGGTCCTACCCATTTTCCCGCCGGGTAGCCTCGACAGTTCCATCATCACCACGACCTGGATCGGCATCTTTATTGTTGCCTTTTTTAACCTGCGCTTCGGCTGGGTGCTGTCCGGGCTGATCGTGCCCGGTTATCTGGTCCCGCTGATCCTGATCAAACCCTGGGCCGCAGCGGTGATCCTGCTGGAAAGCGTGGTCACCTACCTGCTTGTGTGGACGTACAGCGAGGTCGCGCCGGCCGGTGGGCGGGTCCATTCGCTGTTCGGGCGCGACCGGTTTTTTGCACTGGTGCTGGTGAGTGTTCTGGTGCGCCTGCTGTTTGATGGTTGGGCGTTGCCGCACCTGGGTGCCTGGATGAATGAGGCGCTCAACATCCACTTTGATTACCGGAACAACCTGCAGAGTTTCGGGCTGATCATCATCGCTTTGCTCGCCAACCAGTACTGGAAGACCGGAATCCGTGGGGCGGTGATTCCGGTCACGGTCACGATCGGTCTGACGCTGCTGATTACGCGCTATGTGCTGATGGAGTTCACCAATTTCCGCATCAGCGACATTGGCTACCTCTACGAGGATGTGGCGGCATCCATCCTCGCCAGCCCCAAGGCCTACATCATCCTGATCACCACCGCCTTTATCGCTTCGCGCATGAACCTGCATTACGGCTGGGAATACAATGGGATCCTGATTCCGGCGTTGCTGGCCATGCAATGGTTTCAGCCGATCAAGATCCTCACCTCGCTGGCAGAGGCGCTGGTGATTTACGCACTGGCGGTGGCGTTATTGCGCTCCCCCTTGCTGGCGAACCGGAACATTGAGGGTGCCCGCAAGCTGGTGCTGTTCTTCAACGTCGGTTTCGCTTGGAAAATGCTGCTGGGCTGGCTGATTCCGATTTTCCAGCCGGAGTGGAAATCGTCAGACTTTTTCGGCTTTGGGTATTTGTTGTCCACACTGATTGCATTGAAGGTGCACGATAAAGGCATCCTCGCGCGTCTGACCCGCGCCACCCTGCAGACCTCCGTGACGGGGGTTGTTTTCGCGACCGCCATTGGCTTTTCTCTCGTCCTGCTGTCTCAGCGGCCGATTGAAAGTGTGTTTACCAGTGCTGTGACGGAAGTGCGGGAGGTGCCGGCGCTGCCGGGCAATCTGCGCGAGGTGCTGGAGGCGGAGAAAATTCTTCTGTACTCCACCACCCGGCCGGGGAGTGCGCCGAGTGCATCGGAGGCGGAAATTTTCCGGGTGGCGCTGGAGCGGGTCGGTCTTTACCTGGAGACAAACGGACCACTCCTGTTGCTGGTGGAGGCGCAGCAGTTGTTCGGACAGGTTGGCTACGAAGTGGCTTGGGTCGAGGGGCGTTACCTGTTGATCCGGGAGCAGCCACAGCTCGTACGTCGTGGCTGGGGCAGCTATCTGCTCGATACGAAGAATGCCTACGGCCTGCTGCTGGAACTGCCCGATCCGCTGGAGATGGAAGGGCTGACCGAGGCAGCAACGCTGCTGATGAATGCGCTGGGTGGCCGGGGGCTCGCGATAGCCGGCTTCAGCCGTCACCGCACCCCTGCCGGTGGCCTCGACGTGCTGCGTGAATTTGGCACCTTCTATCAGGTGTTTCATCGCGCGTTTGGCGGCACCCGCGTCCTGCAACTGCGTGGCTATACGCCGGCCTCCCGCCGTGCTCTGAGGCTGCCTGGAGAAGAGGCCGGCTCCGTGAGAGCCCAAATCTGGATCAAGGGGCGCCTGCCCCCCGGTCTGGATCTGGTGCGCATGCAGCAGTGGATGGGGGCGTTCACCGTGCAGTGGGGGGAACCGCGGCTGCCAAACGTGCAGTCGGCCTCCGCGGCGGAAGGGTTCGCGCAATTGTTTCTGGATCACGAGCAGATCCGCGCGCTTCGATTCCGTTCGTTGCTGGCCGAGCAGACGCCGACAGATGTTTCTGACCGTCTGACCACCACCACCCTGCTGGAGAATCGGCTGCTCCTGGCAGAGGACGTGATCGCCGGGCCGGCGACCGAACGGTACCGGCAGCCGACGATGCCCGAGCTGTTGTTCGCGGATGTGGAACTGCTGACGCCCCTGATCAACCGGGTGAAGCAGTCAGCCAACGGAACGCTGGACAGCGGGGCAGACATCGAACTGCTCTCACTCGACCGCGCTGCGGTGTCCATTGGCATGGAGTTGCGGGTTTTCACCGATGCGGTGACCGGCGGGCAGTGGCTGATCCTGGGTGACCCGGAGCCGCCGGCCAGTCGTCACCTGGGCACCTATGTGTTTCGTCTGAATGCCCGGCAGCCGGTGGCGCTGCAGGTGCCGCGGCCGCGCTACGAGCGCAATACCGTGTCGGCGGCGCTGGAATTGTTCCGTTCGATGGAAGCGTGCTGCCTGTTTGTCGCGGGTGCGCATGCCTGGGCGAATGCGGATGGGTCCGCCGATCCGGTTCGCAGCGCAGCCCGGCAGAGCCTGTTTAACCTGGTTTCACAGGTCTTTCTGCGGGAGGTCGGGCCGCAGGCCCGGCTGGTGGTGCAGGTGCGCGGTTTTTCGGATGATGAATCGGCGCCGGTCACGGAGGCGGATCGCGTGCTGGCCGTCCATAACGGTGCGATCAGCCCGCAGCAACTCACACCGCTGGCGGGTGCATTCCATTCCGTCCTGGCCGCCCGCGAGGGCGTGACCTTACTGGCTGGGGCGCAGGGCGCGGAAGACTCCCGCTTTGGCATCGGTAGGCTGCAGCAGGCGGCCTATCTTGATGCCACAGATGCCGGGGAATTTGCCGTGCTCTGGTTGTCCTCCGATTTGCGCCGCGCCTATCGCGATGCAGACGTCAGCGACGCGGCGGCGCAACAGTTCCATGCGCTGTCGTTGCCGGTCCACGATGCGCCACTGGATCAGTGGATGGCGAGCAGGCCTCGTCAGCTGGTTTTTGCGCCTGACCCGTCACTGCGCACGGTGTTTGGAGACTATGTGGTGCAACGGGATATCCTGCTGCTGGCCAGCTTGCGCGCGGCCTGGTCCGGCACATTGCATCTGGTGCAGGACGAGAATCGCGGCGAAAGCTTCGTCGTGTTCGAAAGCAGATCCGGCAGGATTGCAGCGATTGCGCGGTTGCGGGAAGTACCAGGAATGGGCGAGGGACTCACGCTGATCAGTGGCGCAGCACAGCAATTGCGGTTCCCTGCCGGCAGCCGTTGGATGGTGTTCCAGTGAGCCCTGGCCGGCGCAGCGCCAGGATTGCACGGTCATGATCCGGCGCACTGTGCACCTGTGTCTGTTGGTGCTTGCACTCGCTGCGCTGTGGGCCGGTGTGCAACTGGGTGGTTCGCTCCTGGATGCCTGGGAGGACGCCCGCCGGGATGGGTCCGGGAAACTGGAGGGGAACGAGCAGCGTCGGATTGCGTATCGCCTCGACACACGGGCATGGACGAACTTTCCGAGCCCGGCTGCGGGGAGCACGGTGCGGCTGGTCAGTCACGCCGATCTGCCGGCGAACTTCGCGCGGGAGGGTGGTCGGGGTACCTATAACCTGCTGGTTCGTTTTCAGACCCGCAGCGGCCGCACCATCTCTGAACGGCGGATTGAGGTGGAAAGCGTTGCGCGGTTCTATCGCCCACAGGGCGGCGGTGGGCGGCGCCTGCTGCGTTTTTATCATGACCGGGATGCGGTGCCGATGGAGACCCGCGAGAGCCTGGTGCAGGTGCCTGAAACGCAGCCCTGGAACATGCAGGTGCGGGTGGATACCCGCTCTGCCGAGGTACAGGGCGTCCACCTGCGGGTCTACGCGCGCGAGAGCGTCAGTGCCCGTCAGCTGGACTACCTGTGGGAACGGCTGACGCGCGCGGAGCGCATGCAACTGGCAGCGGACCTGGTGTTTCCGGCAGACCTGTTGCAGGTCACGGAACAAAGGAATCTGGTGCGGAATCGCTGGCGGCCGCTGGGCCCTCGTGGCGTGGAGGGGGCGGATTTTCAGGTCACTGTGTTTTACACCCTGGAGGGTATCGACCTGATCGCGGAGCGGGATCCGCCCGCTATGCGGGGTCTCTATGCGGATCGCGCGGTGCGCGCAACGCTGCAGGTGCCGGACCGTGTGGACCGTCTGCGGGTGCAGGGTTTCCCGTTGTCCGTGTCCACGGTCGAGTCCGCCTCCGCGTTGGCCGGCGGATTGCTGCGGGTCTGGCAGGCCGGGCGGGTTTTTCCTGTGCTGCGACCGTTTGGGGAGCAGGATGTTGTACTCGAACCGCCCGGCACGTTCGTTGAGGTGCTGGCCCGGCGCCCGATGCGTGTGAAATTCGGATTGCCCGGTGTGGGGAACGAGAGCGGAGACTCATCGCTGCAGGAGCCGCGCCCTGCGATTCTTGCGGCGTACCGGCTGGATCGCGAGACACCCGTCGTGTACCCGGTACGGCATGTGGGTTTGCAGCCCACGCTGCTGCGCCTTGATCTGCGGTCTGTGCGTCCGGCGAGCGAAATGTTGTCTGCATCGACCGAACCGGTCCGGGTCCGGTTTCTCAGCGAGGCCGGCGATCTGTTAGAGGAAATTTCCTGGAAACCGGTATACGAGCATTCGCTGTACGACCATGTGCCCGGAGAGCCCGTGCAATGGCTCAGCGAGCCGGTGCGCGCCCACTGGCGATTGCCTGCGGACGTACGCCGGGTGGAAATCTCCGGCGCCGGGCACCAACTGGTTGCGGCCTACAATCGGCCGGCAGAACTGGTGCGGACCGTGGTGTTGCCTGAATCGGATGAGGAGGGCGTCCGCACGCGAACCTGGTTTGTCCTGCGGCCCATTGAACAAATTGCATCCCGACAATCCTTGCTGGCGCTGGGGGACCGGCCGCCGCGCCGGGAGCGGCAGCGGGACGTGGAGGGCCGCTACCTGTGGGAGGACTTTCAGCCGCGCGGAGATGTGCTGACGCGGGATCTGCTGGAGATGCGCCATGCCGATACGATCAGGCGCCCGCAACTGTTACCTGTATTTTTTGTGCCGGTAGCGGATGGCGAGCATTCCATCCGCCTGCATGCGGTGGGTGCGTCGGGGATGGTGCGACCGAAACTGCTTTTTCAGAACCCGGGGGAACGCGCCAGCCGGGTGCGGCTGCGGGTGAATGGCAGGACCCGGTTCCAGGGTCTGCTCCCACCGGGGCAGGGTGTGTTGCCGCTGGGCCGGTTGCCGGCGGGCCTGCATCAGATCGAACTCTCTGCGCCGGGTGTGGCGGTCCATCTCAATCACCGGCGTGTTCAGGGCGAGGGCGTGTTGCTGCGTGCTGCGGTACGGATGGCGCGCAGTGTCCGCCGTTTCCCCATCCGCAAGTCGCTGCAGGCTGCAGAAGTCCTCTCCGTGCGTCTTTACCATCCGTTGCAGCAGGTCGGTGCAGGGCGCGTGCGCCTGCAGCTGGTGCAGGGCGAGCCGCAAACCGGGGGGCCGTTCGATTCATTGACGTTCCCGGGTCAGCAGGTGCAACTGGCAGGCCATCGGGCGCAACGGGTCACCGTGCTCGGGGCGCAGCAATTCTACGCAGGCTTTGAGCCCACCTATTTCCAACTGGGGGAGGACCTGCCGCCGGGCAATTACGAGCTGGAAGTGGCATGGCCGGATGGTGCGCAGGATGGCCTGGTGCTGATGTCACGATTGCTGCCGGGCGACTACGATGTAGTACGGGTGTTCCGGCAATAAAGATGGATTTGATGCCGTACAGGGAGTCAGGCAGGACAAGGTGGTACGAGGCACCGGTTCTTCGTGCCTTCGTGCTCCTCATCAGCACGGTATGTTGGACGACTTTTTCGTACGCGGCGGGCGGTGGTCTGGTCCAGCAGGTGGCGGATGCGTGGTCCCGAACCACCTACCAGCCGCTTGCGGAGGCCGAGCGCGCATCCGTTGAAATGCTTTTCGAGCAGCTGCTGTCCGGTTCGGATCGTGCTGCGCAGGAGGCCCGGAAACTGGGCATGGAACTCAGTCGATCGGGGGGCGGGATGTTGTTGCTGCGCGAATCCGGTCTGGCCCGTATGGGTCGGGGGATCTATGCATTCCGGCAATCCGGGCGCCCGGCGCCGGTGCTGCTGCAGGCACCCCACGCCCGCAGTGACAAGCACACCGGTAAGCTGGCGGCCCTGTTGATGGAAGAGCATCCGTTGCTGGCGATGGCCGTCAACACGGCGCCGCGCCGGATGACGCCGGACAGCGATCTGGCGCATCAGCCGGAATCCTGGATGATGGCGCAGACGCGCGCATTCGCCCGTGCCTATCCGCATGGGTCGATCATTCAGCTGCACGGTTTCGCGACGGCCAAGCGCCGGACTGTTGCGGCGCGGAATGCCGCCTATATCGTCAGCCCGGGTCACCTGGATGAAAGCGTTGATGCGACCCGGCTGGCGCGCTGTCTGCAAGAAAACCAGGACGGGCGGGTCCGGTTGTACCCGCAGGATGTTTCGGAATTGGGCGGCACGACCAATTCCATGTCCCGTTGGCTGCGCCGCGCCGGGCATCTGGGCTTCATCCATGTGGAGATCGCCGACCACACCCGCACCGCGTTGCTGAAGAGTGAGTCCCTGCGTGGGGTGCTCGGTCGCTGCCTGGAGGCGCGCGCATGAAGCGGTTCCTTCTGTTGTGCTGTCTGCTTGCCCAGCCCGGGCTTGCCGTTGCAGCTCAACTGACGTCCGACCTGGCCGCGTGGCATCTGGTCCAGCGTCCGGAGGTTGTGCGCTGGAGTCCGGTCACCCCGCGGCAAGGGTTTGTCTCCGGAGAGCTGCCCGTTTTCGATGTGGAGCGGAGCCACTTTTTTGTGAGGCTGCAGGATGCGCCCGGCATCACGGTGCAGCTGGATGCAGGCTCGCAACTGCGCGTGCACCGCATGGGTGCCGGCGGTGCAGCACCGCGGGTGCATGTGTCCGCAGACGGGCAGTTGTTTCAGCCGGCGCAACTGATACCCGCAGGGGCCGATGACTGGTTGCTGGCGGACACGGCCACGGTAGCCCGGCTGGTGCGTCTGAGCCGTTCGCCGGGGCAGGACCCGGTGCCGTTCGCCCTGTTTACCGCCGGGCCGGCAGCGCGCGGCGAGTCCCTGTTGCAGCCAGTGGAAACGCTCGCGATCCATGCGGAACCGGTGCGGCTGGATGATGGCGACGGTCGTCCGGGCATGCGCTGGTATGCGACAAATCCCGGCGTGCGGGTTTCCGCGGCAGTGCAGGGGAAACGTCAGCTGCACCTGCACGTGCGGCTGCCACTGGACCTGGACCAGCTGGCGGAATGGATGGTGGATCTGTGGGCCGATGACGTGTATCTCGACACGATATCAGCGATTACCCCGGCCGATGGCTTCCGGGTGGTGCGGGTGCGGGGCGCCGTGCGGCCGGCGACACGCGAGGAAACAATCCCCGTTTCGGTGCCAGCAGGTACCGAGCGGATCAGTTTCAGTCTGACCCGGCCCGCCTGGGTGCAATTGCGCGCGGACAGTGCACAGGATTACCTGTTCGAACGCAATGACCCCTGGGCTGAAGTCGCAGAGCCAGTGGCCGTTCGCGCCTCCGGGGATCCCGTCGATCTGCCCGCTGTGGCCGCAGCATGGGCGCCCTGGGAGCGACCGCAGCGATTGCGCGCACTGGCGCGTGACAACAGTCTTCCGGATGCGGGGCTGCAGGCGGAATCCCTTGCGCGGCATTGGGCCGCCTGGCCCGGCACGTTGCAGGCCGAGCGACAACTGCTGCTCACCACCACGGCAAATTCGACGCACTGGAAGACACTGCGCCCCGATCCGGCTTCCGTCCGGGGCGGGGCGCCCTCCCGCCCGGTGTACCTGGCACGCACGACGGTGCGTCACGATCGGGTGACCGATCGCAAGCGCGCGGTGTGGCGGCAGGATGCGCGCTGGTTGCGTCGTTTTCTCGTCGGTTTGCAGGTGAGTGAGCTGCCGGTCTCACCGGAACAGGCGCTGCTGTACCGGTTGCCGGACCGGGTCGCGCCCAGCCGGCTGCTGGTGGCCGCGCAATCCAGCGGCGCCACGGTGTATGTCCAGTTCGACGATGAGACGCCCGTTGCACTGTTGCGTCTGCCCCACCCGGCGCATGCAGTGGCAGAAGAACTGGGATATCTGGCGGCCACGCAGGCAGCACGACCCGGGCCGGAATCGGGCGCGCTCGCGCACTGGCTCGGCGGCGGGGATGCAGCCGACGGATTGCGGCCCGTCTGGTCGGCGGCGCATGCAGAATTGCCGCTGCCTGTGGACGTGCGCAGGATCCGCATCTGGGGAGACGCCAGCCCCTCGGATCCATCGGCGGAAATTGGCGTTGCCATTCGGGCTGGACACCCACACCGGCTGGATGAGGCCGGCTATCGCAGCCGGATCGCACGGGCCGGCGGCGTGCCGATCGCAAGAGACCTGTTTCATGCGGCGCTGCAGGCGCTGATCGCCTGCAGCGAGACCGGACATCCCGTTCGAACCTGCCTGGAGCCCCTGCACGACGCGCAGGACCTGGATCGCGGGACGCTCCTCGCGCGGCGTCAGCTGGTGAATGACTGGCTTCCGTTGTTGCGGCTGCTGCGGGTGCGCGCAGTCCATTTCCGTCGCCCTGTGCGCGCGCCGTTTGCGGTGCCGGCAGAGGGCACCGCGTCTGACGGGATGGATGAGCAGCCACCGGCCCACGCCGTGCAGGCCGGGCCGGGTGCGGCGTTCCGCAATCTGCAGTTCTGGCAGGCGCAGGACCAGCGCCCGGGTGAAGGCTCGCGTGCAGTCGGCTGGCTGGCGCGGGCGGAGGCGCTGCAGTCTCTCGGCGAGTCCTTCCTTGCCCAGGAGATCCTGCGATCTTTGGTCGTGTACGCACCGCCGGGCCCGGTCCGGGAAGAGGCCGCAGCACGCCTGCAGGCGGAGCTCGTTCCCGGCGAACCGTTTGCGACCGGCCTCGCAGTCACTCGTTACCTGCGCAATCCCCGACACGCAGACGGCCTCCTCCGGGCACTGCTGGCGGAAAACGAGCCCGAGTACGCGGTGAAGGCAGCCACTGCGCTGGGTGTCCCGCCCGACACCTGGCACCTGTCAGGTCTCGGCCATGCCGCCGGCGCTGCCGGATGGGCTGCTCCGCTTCCGCCCGCGCAGGTGGGCAGCCGGGAAGCATCATCGCCGGATGCCAGCGTGGTGGTGCCAGGGACCATGCGCGATCTGCTGTCTGCGCTGCCGCGCGCTGATTTCGCACGGCAGCAGCGGTTGCTGGAAGACTGGGTGCGACGCCAGGCACGCGTTGGCGGTCCGCGAGCGATGCGTAATGATCTTGGGCAGGTGAGCGGGTCTGCCGGATCGGAAGTCGTTGAGGTGCCGGAGCGTGACCTTTCTGTCGAGATGATCCGTGCGACGCCCACCAGGCCGGCAAGATACGAAGCGGTTGGCCCCGGGGAGATCGAGATTTCGTTTCGGCGGCTGAACGCCGGGCCGCAGGAATGGGATGCCCGACAGCCTGACTGGGTGCAGGTGCGCAGCGGTGCTGCAGTGTGGCGGATTCCGCTCCAACAGACCCAGGTTTCCGATGGCCTGGGCAGCCTGTCAGGTGGCGAAAACCTCAGCAGTGCGAAGCGACTGCGCTGGCAGTTGCCCGCCGGATTTCATGCGTTCGAGATTCTGCCTGAAAGTGCCGAAGTGCTGATCCAGGTGCACAGTAAACTGCCGCTTTGGCAGCCGGATGCCCTGCCTCGTCCAACCCCGGCTGCGATTCGGGCGGCCCTGTCCGGCCCGGGCCTGTTGACCGTGCTGGAGCCGGCAGCAGCACTGCAACCGGTCATTCTTCGTCCCCGCAATGTCAGCAGTTCTGCAGTACCGGTCCGGGCAGCAGCGTCACTCGCAGAATTGCTACCGCAGCAGGGTGCGCCGACCCTGGAGGTGAGCGCCGTCGAGCGTGAGGCCTGGGCATTGCTCGACAACCTGCAACAGAAGAACGACGCGGCCAGCGCGGCCGCACTGGCAAGGTTGCTGTACGCCCATGCGGGAGATACCAGCCTGAGCGGGTTGTTGGGGCAGCTCCGGGCGCGGGGTTGGCAATGGCAACGCGGCGGCCTGGTGCTCGGTAGTGCCGGAGAAGGCGTACTTGCAGAGGACGATGGTCTGCCCGCCAGCCCTGGCTTGCGTAGCCGTTCCCTGTTGCTGCCCCCGGTCAATCCGGCCGTTTCCATGTTATCGGGCGACGATGTACTGGCGATGGAGGTTTCCGGAGTGCGCAAGGAAGTGATCCGCCTTCAGTTGCGCGCCCGGCGTTTGCCGTTCCTGCAGTTCGTGCCGTCGGCGGTGCAGCTGGAAATTGATGGCAGGCCGCTTCGGGTGGTTGCCTTGCCGAATGAGTCCGCGCAATTGATCCGGGTGGAGATTCCGTCCGGGCGTCAGGCCCTGCGGGTGATTCCTGTGGATCTGCCGCCGAACGGCTTTCTGGAAGTACGGGCTGAGTTGGATTCGGAGCAGGGCTGGCAGTTGCTGACCGGCCAGCAGGCGCGCACGCTGCAGTTCGCAACACCGCGAGAGCCGGTACGCGCCTTTCTGGATGGCCCGGCGCTGTATCGCATCGATCGCTGGGAAAACGGTATGCTGCGCAGCCAGTTTGAGACGGTGCCGGGATCGGGTATGGAATTGACCCTCGCGCCGCAGGGTGAGACCCGGAAAGCCGGCTTCGCAATCTGGCGGTTTACGCGGGAAGACGCCGCAATGCTGTCGGCACAGGCTGCGCAGAAATCCTCACTGGCGCCGGCTGAGGCGCAGGTGGCTGCGTTGCGCCGGGAACAGGATCCCGTGCCAAACGAGCCCGTGCCCGTGACCCCGCCAGCATCAGCGGACGCAGTGGAACTGGTGGGAACGGCGCCACTGCCGGGACTGCAGCACGGTACGCATGCTGTGTACGTTGAAAACCGTGTCCGGCTCGAACTGGATGACGAGGGCACGGGCGCCGCCGGCACCGCCCGGATACCGCAGCAGGAGGTCGGTATTCAGCACTTCCTGCGGGATGAGGAGCACGCGCTGTTCTGGGAGTCGGCTGCATTTGTACGCGAACCCGGTGAGGAAGACCGTGTGCTGGGCCTGCGGGCCGGCTACAGCCAGGATCTGCCGTTCTCGCCCTGGGGGCATGGCCTGAATGTATCGGCGCATCTGCAGAATCCGCAGGGGGATGATGAGTGGGCAACAGCCCTGCTCGTGCGGGGAAATCTGGATTACCGTCAGATCCTCGCTCCCGACAGTCAGATGCGATGGCGATTGGGTGGGTTTCTTCGATCACTGAGCCTGGATCCGGGTGAGGCGGACGGGCTGGTCATCGATCCGATTGTGTATAGCGATTTCAAGCAGGACCACCTCCATGGGATTTCCATGCACTGGCAGTGGAATTACCTGCCGTGGCGCGATGTGCGCTGGCGTGCAGCGCTGGCCAGTCACAGCAACGAGGATCTGAATCTGTTGCAGTCGGATCGGCAGGAACTGGTCATGGCGTGGAGTCAGGTGTTTGATACATGGGTGGCTGGCACGGAGTACCGCCTCCGCCAGTTCAACCCGGACCAGGATCGGGGTGCTTTCGCGCGCCGGGAAAAGCTCGGCTTCAACTTCGAGCGGGATTTCTGGTCATCGTCCCGCGGCCGTTTCAGGGTGGGTCTGAATCTGGACCGGGACCTGTTCCGCGATCTCTGGACGGGCGGACTGCGGTTCACCTGGTTCCCACAGGGTGATGATTACCATCACCACGCGCCGGGAACGATTCCGTTTGAGGCATTCCGCGCGCGTGAGATTCCAACCGAGCTTGATCATGAAATCACTGCTCCGCGACAGTAAGTTCCAGATTCGCCGGAATGTGCGTGCGGATTTGCATCCGCGCATGCTGGGCGTGCAGCGTGACCAATTGGATCGCATCGTGCGGAACACGCGTGCGCGCGGCGACCGGAGCGTTGCATTGCCCGGTCTGCAGATTTCCGAGGAGGCGCGCGGCTTTCTGGAACTGAGCGCGGTGGTGCGTCGCCTCGTCAACGCGGATTTGCACCGGTACGAAGCGCTGCGGGCGGCCGAGCGGCGATTCACCGAAAAGCTTTCTGTCGCAGTCAGTCATCGCGAGAAGCAGGACTGCGTGCTCGATTTTTCCGAGCAGTTGGGTGCCGGGCCAAAACGCCTGGCCGGAGACCGGCGGGCGTTCCGGCGCTGGTTTGGTGTGGATGCAATCAACGATCGCTACGCGGACGAAGTTGGCACGGTGGAACGTGCGTTGGTCTTCGGGATGGAACGCCTCGGCGTGTTCGCGGTGCGGGTGCTGCGTGAGGCAAGCGGAACTGAAGACTATCAACGGCTGTGGCGTTTTCTGGATCTTGAGGAGATCGTGTTTCGGATCGCGCAGCACCCCGGTGACCGTCGTTTACCGGCGGAGGCATTTCTGACCTTTGCCTATGCCGTTGCGGCATTGCCGGTCAGCATGCAATTGACCAGTCTGTCGGATCAGTCCCTGCGGCGTCTGTACCGGGCCAGTCTGGATCGCGAAGACGATACCTGGGTGCAGATTGCGGCGCTGACGCTGCAATTGCGAACGGCTCCGGAACGGTTTCATGCGGTGGCAGCAGACCGGCTGATGCGAACGGGAAGCGACGCCGATATCTTCGTGCGTCGCGCGATCGTACGGTTACTGGAGGAAGCCGTCCAGGAGCACCCGGGGTTGGTGAGCCTGCTGGAGCATGTCGCACGGGATGAGAGCCCCCACGTGCGTCAGGGTGTGGCACTGGCTGCTTTGCATGCGGAATCCGACACCGCACTGGGATGTCTGCGTCAGGCGGTACTGCAGGATCAGGAGCCGACTGTGCGAGCCGCCAATATTCTCGCCATCCCGCATTATCTGGCCTATGCCGACCGTGTCGAGCCCATGCGCAGGCTCTTGCAGGATGTGCTGGTTGCCGAGCGGGAGGAGTTTCCGTTGCGGTGCGCGTTCCGTGTCGTCGAACACGGCTTCCATTTTCTGTTTGATCAGGGCTCGCCGCGGGCGACTGCCTGGCGTGAATCCTTGCGTCATCACCTGGAGGTGATCCATGCCGACGCCCAGCGTCCGTCGGTGGCGCGGCGGCACGCGGCGCGTGCGCTGGAGCGGTTGTGGTGCGCGGAAGACCCCAAAGCCCGTGCGCTGCTCCGGGAGGTGCGAACCATTGCATCGAAAACCCGGCCGGGTGCTTCCCGCGCAATCCCCGCCCGCTGGATTCGTGATCATACGCCCGATCTTCTCGGTCGCGTGCTGGCGATTGCAGCGCAGAGTGATTTCGGTCTGGAAGTCTGGCGC
>JBFKXW010000024.1:0-15049 GCA_041637915.1 Pseudomonadales bacterium
CCGGTGTTGATGAAGACGGTACGCTCGCTCGCAGCGCGGATGCATTCCTTGAGGTTGACCGTTGTGCGACGTTCCTCATCCATGATGCCGACTTTAAGCGTGTTCTTTGGCAGACCCAGCGCCTGCTCGACGCGGCCAAACAGTTCGACCGTAAAGGCGACTTCCTCCGGACCGTGCATCTTCGGCTTAACGATGTACACGCTGCCGGTGCGCGAATTGCCCCGGGAGGTGTTGCCTTTCAGGTCGTGGATGGCCGCCAGCGATGTGACCATGGCATCCATGATCCCTTCCGGGACTTCGTTGCCGTCCTTGTCGAGAATCGCCGGGTTGGTCATCAGGTGGCCGACATTGCGGACGAACAGCAGGCTGCGACCGTGCAGGGTCACCGTGCCGCCGTCCGGTGCAGTGTACTCGCGGTCCGGGTTCATGGCGCGGGTGACCGCCTTGCCACCTTTCTGGAAGGTGTCCTCCAGCGTGCCCTTCATCAGACCGGCCCAGTTTCCATAGACCTCAGCCTTGTCTTCCGCATCGACTGCAGCCACTGAGTCCTCACAGTCCATGATGGTGGTCAGCGCAGCTTCCACCAAGAGATCTTTCACGCCGGCCGCATCGGTTTTGCCGATCTCGCTGTCCCGGTCGATCTGGATCTCAATGTGCAGGCCGTTGTTCTTCAGCAGCACGGCGGACGGTGCAGCAGCATCGCCCATGTGGCCGACAAACTTTTCTGTCTGGGCCAGGCCGGTCTGGCTGCCGTCCTGCAGGGTGACGCTGAGCTGACCTTCCGCCACAGCGTACGCGGTGGCGTCGGCATGTGACCCGCTGGCGAGGGGTGCAGCCTGGTCCAGATGCTTGCGTGCGAACGCAATCACGCGTGCGCCGCGCACCGGGTTATAACCGCCGGCGCGTTCGGCACCATCGTCTTCCGGGATGGCGTCTGTGCCGTAGAGCGCATCGTAGAGGCTGCCCCAGCGTGCGTTGGCCGCATTGAGCGCGAATCGGGCGTTCTTCACCGGGACCACCAGCTGCGGCCCGGCCTGGGCGGCGATTTCGGTGTCCACATTCTGCGTGGAGATCCTAAAGTCGCCTCCCTCCGGCAGCAGGTAGCCGATTTCCTGCAGGAAAGATTTGTACGCAGTTGCGTCGTGCGTCTGGCCGGCGCGCGTGCGATGCCATTCGTCGATCTGCTGCTGGAGGTCTTCCCGCTTTGCGAGCAGGGCGCGGTTACGGGGCGCCAGGTCGTTCAGGATGGATTCGAATTCGGACCAGAAATGGTCGGTTTCCACGCCGGTGCCCGGCGCGATGTCGTTCTCGATCAGCTGGTGGAGCACTTCGGCGATTTGCAGGCTGCCTTTCTGTACACGGTTGGTCATAACTTTTCCGGTCAAAATTTATACAAACAGGGTGTCGCGCCGCTCTCAGGGACCACTTTGCGTGCGCCCCGGCGGGAAAGCGGGCAGTTCGGGCGACGAATTGTACTGCGCGTGTGGCCCCTTTCCCACCCACCCATGCAGTCAGAACCGCGCCCCCCTGAATGCACCGCTTGCGGGCGAACCTTGCTGCCCCCGGCCCGAGAACGGTTACCATGGCCCTGCCCGTGGATTGGCGCGGGTCGGGCTGATTTACCGGAACAGCAGGGCAGAGGGGCACCATGACGACCGAAAGAAAAAACTACCTGCAGGTCAGCGTGGTGTTTCTGGCGGTGCTGGCGGCCTGTTTCACCCTGCATGTGGCCCGCGACATCCTGCTGCCGCTGACGCTGGCCTGCATTTTTGCCCTGCTGCTTGCGCCGCTGGTGACACGACTGGCTTCCCTGAACATCCATCGTGGGTTTTCCGCCGCGCTGGTGATCGCCTGCCTCGTGGGTGGGGTCGGGTCTGCCGCCTTCCTGCTGGCCGGCCCGGCATTGCAGTGGCTGGGCAAGACGCCCGAGGCGCTGGTCAATATCCAGTCATATTTCGAGACGACTTCGGACGATTTGTCCTCGGTGGAGGCCGCAACCGAGACCCTGCAGACGCTGGAGGAAATGACCGAGTCTGAGGGGGCCGGCCCGGTGACACGGGTCGAGGTGGTGCAGCCTGGTCTTGCAACCGAAGTCTGGAGCAGCGTTCGGAACTTCTTTGTCTATGGCCTGCTGAGTGTCGTGGTGCTGTTTTTCCTGCTCAGCGCTGGCGACCTGCTGCTGGATCGTTTCATGCAGACGCTGACCGAGGACGAGAACCGCGCCAGGTTTCGGAGCATCCTGTCCGCCGCCCAGCAGCAGATGTCGCGTTACCTCATCACCATCACCTGCCTGAACCTGCTCGTTGGAGTGCTGACCGCATGTGGGCTCTGGTTGCTCGGGTACCCGGACCCGGCGCTCTGGGGTGTCATGGTCCTGTTGCTGCGGTACCTGCCCTATGTCGGCGTGTCACTCGCGGTGCTGATGTTTGTGGTCATTGGGGGTGTGAGCTTCGACCCAGGCTGGAAGATGTTTGCCGCGCCTGTCGGGTATGTCGGGCTCAGTGTGGTCGTCGGGCAACTGGTTGAGCCCTTCGTGCATGGCCTGCGATTCCGGCTCAATCCGATCGTGGTGTGTGTCTGGATTTTCTTCTGGGGCTGGATCTGGGGGGCACCGGGCCTGCTGATGGCCGTTCCCTTGCTGACCCTTTTTCAGGTGATTTGCCAGCATTTCAGCGGCCTGCAGCGGCTGGCCCACGTCATCGGCAGCAGCCCCTGAGAACGCATTGATGATCGGGGCATCATACGCGCTGCTCTTCTGGACCGCCTTCGGTGCGGCCACCATCCTGCCGTTCTACTCGGAAGTGCTGCTGGTTGGCATGGTCGCCCGGGGCGATGACCCGATCTGGCTGTGGGTCGCAGCGACATCCGGAAACACACTGGGCGCGGTGGTGAACTGGGGGCTGGGTCGCTGGCTGGCGCATTATTCGGACCGACGCTGGTTCCCGGTTCGTGCCAAGGATCTGGCGCGTGGCCAGGCCTGGTTCCACCGCTACGGAGAATGGACGCTGTTGTTTGCGTGGTTGCCCATTGGCGGTGATGCGCTGACCTTCGTCGCTGGCATCATGAAGGTCCGCTTGCCGATCTTCCTGCTGCTGGTGGGTCTGGGCAAGGGGGCGCGTTATCTGGTGGTGATCTTCACGGCCCTGCAAATCTGGTAATTCTGTTGGGCATGGTCTCGACTACGCTTACTGACGTTTGAAGAAAGTGAGAAGGATATAGGCAGTTGACAGGATTTACCGACGCAGACGTGCCCGATCAGTCCGGGCGGACCTTTGTGGTGACCGGCGCCAATACCGGCCTGGGTTTTGAGGCTTCGAGCGTGCTGGCTGCCCGGGGTGCCCGGGTGTTACTGGCGTGTCGCTCGCGCGACAAGGCCGAGGCCGCCATGCAGAGAATCCGTGCCCGGACAGCCGCGGCCGATCTGTCGTTTGTTGCGCTGGATCAGGCGAATCTGGATAGCGTGCGTGCGGCTGCCGAGCAGATTCAGCAGGAGCCGCGGCTCGACGTGCTGGTCAACAATGCCGGCATCATGGTGCCGCCACGAGAATTGACCAAGGATGGCTTTGAGAGTCAGTTCGGCGTCAATCACCTGGGTACTTTCGCGCTCACCGGGCGCTTACTGGGCAAGCTGCGGGGGCAGCCGGGCAGCCGTGTGGTCAGCACTGCGAGCATTGCCCACTACGGGGGGCGTATCGATTTCGATGACCTCAATGCGGAGAAAAGTTACGACCGCATCAAACGATACCGCATGAGCAAGATCGCGAACCTGCTGTTCGGCTATGAACTGCAGAGGCGGCTGGAGGCTGCTGGCGCAGAAACGATCTCCGTGATTTGCCATCCGGGAGTGGCGGACACCGAACTGCCGCGCTACATCCCTGCTCCCCTGCGCATGTTCACGCCGTTGGTGCGACCGTTCTTCAATACTGCAGCGCAGGGCGCCTGGCCCACACTGATGGCTGCTACCGGCCCTGCCGTCGAGGGCGGGGGGTACTATGGTCCGAACGGATGGCGGGAGATTTCCGGTCCGGCGGTCCGGGTGGATTCCAACCGGCACAGCAAGGACCCCGAACTGGCCAGAAAGCTCTGGGACCTGTCGATCGAGATGACAGGCGTGGATCCGGGTCTCTGAAGCGCCCCCATCAAGGCAACTGAACGCGGAGCATCCCCATTTGAGCGCATACAGCCTGGAACGAGAGATCACCATCAATGCCCGGCCAGCGGATGTGTATGCACATTTGGATGATCTGACGCGATGGCAGGCCTGGTCACCCTGGGCGAAGCTCGACCCGGATGCCCTCATGACCTATTCCGAGCCGGCGGCCGGCGTGGGCGCCTACATGGATTGGGAGGGCAATCGCCGGATGGGCGCAGGGCGCCTGACGGTGCTGGACTGTATTCCGGGAGAGAAACTCCAGTATCGCCTGGCGTTCCGCCGGCCGATGACGGATCAGGCAGAGGCACAGTTCGATCTCAAGCGTGCCGGAGACGGCACGCATGTGACCTGGCGTATCCGTGGGCAGCAAAACCTGATCGGGCGCATCACCTGGTGGCTGTTTGCCGCCCGCATCGCCGGGAATCAGTTTGAACAGGGCCTGCAAAGCCTCAAGGCGGTGGCGGAAGACTGAGAACCCGTTTCACGCCTGCCGGAAGCTGAGCCGGCGCGGTTGATCTGGGTCATGGTCCCGTAGTCCTGCCTTGCGGCATATTCTGACGCGATGGATATCCTCTTCTTGTCCCTGGGCGCATTACTCGGTTTGGGCCTCCTCGCGGAAGCGATCGGCCGGAAGACCGCGTTGCCGCGCGTCACGCTGCTGATACTGCTGGGCCTGCTCCTGGGGCGCTCCGGGTTCGATGTGCTGCCGGATCGGGTGCACGAATTGTTTCCGGCCGTCACTCATATCGCACTGTTGATGCTCGGGTTCGTGCTCGGTGGGCAAATGGCGCTGGAATTACGCAGCGGCAAGAGTACGGAAGTGCTCGTGTTGTCCCTGTTGATTACGCTGGTTACCGCCGCGACGGTCACGACCGGGCTGTTGCTGGCCGGGCTGCCTGCGCTGACCGCCCTCCTGCTGGGTGGGATTGCGACGGCAACTGACCCGGCGGCAACGGCGGATGTGATCATGGAACGGCAGGCTGACTCGAACTTCTCCCAGCGACTGCTCGCCATTGTCGCCATTGATGATGCCTGGGGCCTGATCCTGTTCAGTGTGCTGATCGGTGTGGCCCAGGTATTGGCGGGCAAGGAGCCAGGAATCGCACTGCTTGGACATGCCATTTACGAGATTGGCGGAGCGGTGCTGCTGGGCCTGTTCCTGTCGGTGCCGGTGGCCTGGATCACCGGGCGCATTCGCAAGGGGCAGCCGAGCTTGCTGGAAGGCCTGAGTGCCGTGTTCCTGTGTGGTGGTCTGGCGCTTTGGCTTGGTTTGTCGTTCCTGCTCGCGGCCATGACGATGGGCGCGGCCGTTGCTGTGCGTGCAGCGCATCACAAGCGCCCATTTCACGCCATTGAACGGGTGCAAAACCCCTTCCTGATCCTGTTTTTCCTGCTGGCGGGCGCCTCTCTGGAGGGCAGAACCCTGCTGGCCATCGGCGTGGCAGGCAGCCTGTACGTGATACTGCGCATCCTGGGTCGATTCCTGGGTGGCTGGATGGGCGGGCGGATCGTTCGGCTCTCCCCGCGGGAGGGGCGCTGGGTCGGTCTGGCCATGCTGCCCCAGGCGGGCGTGGCCGTCGGCATGGCGTTGTTCGGTGCGCAACGGTTCCCCGAAGCGGGTGCGGTGCTTGTACCCATCGTGATTGGCTCCACCATCATCTTCGAATTGTTGGGCCCGGTGGTTACCCAGGTCGCATTGCGTCGTACGATGGAATAGACCGGCTCGCCGGTCGCCCCGCTGCGTTGACCTGCGTTATGGCGGCGGGGCGCCCCATGCCGATAGAATTTGAGCAGGATGTTGATGCGGATTCGGTGATGCCGGAGTTCTGGAAGTTTGTTGCAGGGCTGGGCTTGTTCCTGCTCGGCATGATGTTCCTGGAGAATGCGCTGCGGAGTCTGGCAGGGCCCTCCTTCAAGCGTTTTCTGCGCAGTCATACCCGTCGTCCTGCGGAAGCCATCCTGGTGGGTGTGCTGGTTACTGCGGTCCTGCAAAGCAGTTCCCTGGTGACGCTGATGCTGCTGGCGCTCACCGGCGCGGGCGTGATGCGGCTACAGAATGCGCTCGGCGTCATCATCGGCGCCAATCTGGGCACCACCTTTACGGGTTGGGTGGTCGCCACGCTCGGCTTCAAGCTGAATCTGGATACGCTGGCATTGCCCCTGGTGGGGATCGGTTGTATGGGGATTGCCTTCCTGCCCCCCGGTCGCAGACCGCATGAATGGTTCACGCTCGCGGCCGGCTTTGGTTTTCTGCTGCTGGGGCTCGGTTTCATGAAGACCAGTGCGGAAGGCTTGGCCACGTGGGTGGATATCCGGCTGCTGGCTGACTTCGGGTTGCCGGTCTTCCTGCTGTTCGGGTTCGCTCTGACTGCGGTGATTCAGTCCAGCTCTGCCTGCATGATGATTGTGCTGGCTGCTGTGCACGCAGGCATCATCGATCTGCCGATGGCTGCTGCCGTGGTCATTGGCGCGGACCTGGGTACGACCATGACGACGATCCTGGGTGCGTTGCGGGGGAACGCGGTCAAGCGTCAGGTGGCGCTGGCCCACGTGCTGTTCAATGTGGTGACCGATGTCATTGCGTTCCTGATGATCCATCCGCTTTTGGGTCTGATCACACAGACCCTGGGAATCACCGATCCGCTGTACGGCACGGTTGCCTTCCACAGTATGTTCAACATCATCGGTATCGTGCTGTTCTTCCCCCTGTTGGGCCGCTTCGCGCGGTTTCTGGAGCGCCAATTCGTAAAAGCGGACCGGCGGGCGGCCGTGTATTTGCATCAGGTTCCGGTTGAGGAGGTCGACACCTTTCTGCTGGCGGTGCGCAAGGATCTGGTGCTCTTGGTGGGGCAGGTGCTGCGCTACAATTGTCAGCTACTGCGTCTCACCGTGCCGCAGGAACGTCCACCGCAGGCGCTGGATGCCGAGCGCTGGCCGGGCAACGAAAAGATGTACGAGCACATCAAGGATTTGCATGGCGAGCTGCTTGCGGGCTGTCTGTCCCTGCAGGAGGTGCCTTTGAATGAGGCCGCGGGGCGGGCGGTTTCCAGGCATATCGTCTGTTCGCGTGCCGCGTTACACAGTGCCAAGTCGCTCAAGGATGTGCATCAGAACCTCCAGTTGTTTGAGCAGTCGGAACTGCATTCCATACGGGATTTTCTGCAGGGCATGCGGAATGAACTGCAGCCCCTGTACGCGCGTGCGGAAGAGATTCTGCTTGCCGCCAGTGAGCGCCTGCGTAAGGAGGATCTGCTGGCCATGCATGAGCAGGTGCGTACCGTTTACGATCGCCTGTGGATGTCGTTGAGCAGCATCATCCGGGCTGGAGAACTGGGCGACATCGAGTGCGCCACGCTCAGTTCCCTGAACCGGGAATTGTACAGTGCAAACAAGGCCCTGGTGGAAGCGCTGGATGCATTGGCGGTGCCTTCAGCGTCCGGCCCCCTGCCTGAAGGTCTGCGTTCATGAGTCATTTTGCTGTCCTGTTCGATGAGAGTTTTGCTCGCGCCACGCAGGATCAGATCGACGGGCAGGATTTTTTTGGGGCATTCTATCTGCGCTTTCTGGCTGCCGATGCGCGGGTTGCGGACCGCTTTGCGCAGACGGATATGGCCCGTCAGCGCTCCATGCTCCGGAAATCCTTCCATCACATGGCCAACTTCTATGTGTCCACGGAAGTAAGTGACTACCTGGCGCGCATCGCCGAAAGTCATGGTCCGGGGCAGTTGAATATCCCGCCAGACCTGTTTGATCTGTGGCTGGACACGCTGCTGGGTGTGGTGCGCGATTTCGATCCCGCGTATTCCATGGAAGTGGAACTGGCCTGGCGGGTCGTGCTGGCCCCCGGGCTCGCCTACATGAAATTCGCGCGACTCGGTGCCTGTGCACCTTCAGGTCAGTAAGTAGAGCAGTGCCGTCAGAATCAGGATGCTGGCAATGTTCATGTAGAGCCCGCTGTGCATCATGGTGCGCTGGGACAGCAGGCCGGTGCCGAATGCCAGTGCGTTGGGTGGCGTGGCAACCGGCAGCATGAAGGCGCAGGAGGCAGAGATGCCGATCGCAAAGGCCACTGCGTGCTCGGACATGCCCATGGCGGCGGCCATCCCTGCGAAAAGCGGGATCAGCAGCGCTGCGCTGGCCGTATTGCTGACCAGTTCGGTCAGGAATACCACGAACGTGGTGATCAGCAGGAGGATGAAAATCTCGGGTGCGCCGGTCAGCACATCCCGCAACTGACTCCCGAGGAAGTCGCTGGTGCCGGTTTGGCCCATCGCCTTGCTCAGGGTGATGCCGCCGCCGAAAAGGATCAATACGCCCCAGTTGACCTGGGTCTCAAGCTGTTTCCAGGTCACGGCGCCGGACATCAGCAGCGCCGCCACCGCAATCAGTGCCACCGCAGTATCAAATGATTGATCGACGCCCGCCCATGCTCCCAGCGGCGCGCTGAATATCCAGCCGAGGACCGTCAGTGCAAAGATGATCAGGGTCAGCCACCCGCCATGCTGCAGCGGGGCGGGTTCCGCCTCCGGTTCGCCGACGACCGCCCGCTGCGGAAAGCTCGGACGGAGAACCAGCCAGAGCACCAGGATCGCTGCGGGCAGCAATGTCAGCATGACCGGCACACCGACCACCAGCCAGTCCTGGAAGTTGAGCCCGAGCCTGGACGCCACGATCGCGTTCGGAGGGCTGCCTACCAGTGTGCCGATGCCGCCGATGTTCGCGGACCAGGCTACGCCGAGCAGCAGGAACGCGAACAGTGCGGGGTTTTGCTCGTGTTTGATCCCGGCGAACAAACCCAGTGCCAGCGGCAGGATCATGGCGGTCGTTGCCGTGTTGCTGATCCACATGGACAGCAGGGCGGTCATTGTGAACATCAGCAGCACGGCGGTGGGCAGGTGGCCGCGGGCGGCCCGAATGACTGCGTGCGCAACCCGCCGATCGATCTGATGAGCCTGCAGTGCCGCAGCCAGCGCAAATCCACCAAAAAAGAGATAAATCACCGGATGGGCAAAACCTGCGAGGGCCTCGCGCACGTCAAAGATGCCGAAAGCGATGCAGGCGGTGGGCACCAGCATGGCGGTCGCACTGACATGCAGCGCCTCGGTCAACCACAGCGTAGCGATCAACACGAAGAGGGACAGGCCATGCGCGAGTTGCCCCTCGACGCCGGCCAGTATCGGCACGAGCAGGGCGGCGAGCAGGGCGAGCCCAATCTTCAGCAGGTTAGTGGGCATGCTGGCCATCGTCCCGGAGTGATTTGATGTCGGGCAGTGTATGGGATCGCGAGCGGCAGGCAAATTGATCTGCGTCATGGGGCGAGCCGTGCTGTATTGGTTATGATCAGTGGAGTCCCCGGGCGCGGCCCGGAAATTCCTGTGACTGCACGGAGTCGAACTGATTGGAGAATGTTGCCGATTGCTTTCTCGCCCGGCCGGATTTGCAGCAACTGTTTGATGCGCTCCTGGCGCGTGACTACGACGTCTGGGGCCCCGTGGCGCGCGACGGGAGCATCGTATTTGAGTCTGTTGAATCGGTCGACATGCTGCCAGTGGGACTGATCGATCAACAGGATCCTGGCGCCTACCGGTTGCAGGAGACCGGGAATGAGCGCGTGTTTGACTGGACCAATGGCCCGCAGGCACTCAAACCAATGGTGTTCCGGCCGGAGGTGACCTTGTGGGAGGTGGCGCGGGATGCCGCAGGCGGCCTGCGCTTTCGGGAGCCTGCAAGGCCCGCGCAAAAGCGGGCGGTGGTGGGTGTGCGCGCGTGTGATCTTGCCGCGTTGTACATACACGATCGTCATTTTTTACAGGGCGAGAGTCCGGAGCCTGACTATCGCGCGCAGCGGCAGCGCCTGTTTCTTGTGGCCGTGAACTGCACGCGCGCAGGAAACCAATGCTTTTGTGCTTCCACGGGGGACGGCCCACAGGCCCGGTATGGGTATGACCTTGCGCTGACAGAACTGGAACAAGGCTTTCTGGTGCATGCGCACAGCGATGCCGGGCGGGAATTGCTGTCTGCGTTGCCCACCCGTGCTGCAACGGCCGCAGAGGTTTCCGATGCGGAAAAATCCGTGCGCGTCGCAGCGGAGCAACAGCGTGCCTTGCCGTCCCGTGATCTGCGCGACGCACTGCTGGAACGGCTGGATCATCCGCGCTGGAAGGAAACGGCCGAGCGCTGCCTCGGTTGCGGCAATTGCACGGCGGTTTGTCCGACCTGTTTCTGCAATCAGGAAATGGATCAGCCCTCGCTGGACGGCGGTCACAGCGAGCATGTACGACAGTGGGACAGCTGTTTCAGCCCGGACCATGGCTACATCCATGGTCTGAGACTCAGGGAGGACACGGCCGGTCAGTACCGGCAATGGCTGACGCACAAGCTGGCGACTTGGCATGACCAGTATGGCCGGTCCGGTTGTGTCGGGTGCGGACGATGTATCACCTGGTGCCCGGTCGGCATCGACCTGGTCGAGGAAGTGCAGGCCCTGCTGCGTGAGGACGCGCATGGCTGAGCGTGGTGCGCCGATGGAAGCTGAGATTCTGGATCGGGTACAGGAGAGCCCGAGCCTGTTCACGCTGCGCCTGCGTCTTACCGATGCGTCCCTGCAATCGGCTTACTCGTTCGATCCCGGTCAGTTCAACATGCTGTATCTGCATGGTGTCGGTGAGATCGCTATCTCCATTGTTTCCGATCCGCGTGAGGCCGATACGATTGATCACACCATTCGCGCTGTGGGTCGGGTATCCAAAGGGTTTGCAGCCTTGAAAACAGGCGACCGGGTCGGATTGCGCGGTCCCTTCGGGCGGGGCTGGCCGCTGCAGGCGGCTGAACAGCATGATGTGGTGATCATCACCGGTGGGCTGGGTTGTGCGCCCGTCGTTTCGGTGATCAATTACGTCAGCCAGCGGCGTGAACGCTATGCGCGTCTCAACATTCTGCAGGGTGTAAAGCATTCCGCCGACTTCATCTGGCGGGAGCGCTATGACCGCTGGCGCGCATTGCCGGATACCCGGGTGCTGTTGGCTGCTGATGCCGGGGATGCTCTCTGGCCCTGGCATATCGGACATGCCACAGACCTCTTCGGGCAGCTTGACTTCGATCCGATGAATACCGTGGTCATGATGTGCGGCCCGGAGGGCATGATGCATCGTGCCGTGCAGCATATGCGCAAAGCCGGTGTGCCGGCAGCCGATATCTGGCTCAGCATGGAACGTAACATGCAATGCGGGACCGGCCATTGTGGCCACTGTCAGTACGGGGGTATGTTTGTCTGCAAGGACGGACCGGTGTTCCCCTATGACCGTCTGCAATCGTTATTCGGGCGGACGGGGTTCTGACCATGGTTGGACGGCCGCGGATTGCAGTGCACAAGTTCAGTTCCTGTGATGGCTGTCAGTTGGCGTTCCTGAATCTGGGTTCGGAACTGCTGGCACTGTCGGAACTGGTGGAGGTCGTGCACTTTGCGGAGGCCGGGGCGTGTGATGAATCTGCGCAGGTTGATCTGGCGTTTGTGGAAGGCAGCATCAGTACGCGCAGGGATGAAGCCAGAATCCGCGAGATCCGGAAGTGCAGTAATTTTCTGGTGACGCTTGGGGCGTGCGCGACATCGGGCGGGATCCAGGCACTGCGCAACCACGCGGATGCGGATGACTGGAAGCAGGCCGTGTACGCAAAGCCGGAAACAATCGACAGTCTCGCAATGTCGACGGGGATCGCCGAGCACGTCAGGGTGGACCTGGAGCTCTGGGGTTGCCCGGTTTCCGGTGCGCAGGTGCTGGCCGCCATTCGTCAGTTGCTGTTCGGTGTGCTACCGCGCAGCAATCGCGAGAAGGTTTGCGCGGACTGCAAGCGAAGCGGGCAGGTGTGCGTTCTGGTAACCGGTGGGGCGCCGTGCCTGGGACCGGTAACGCGCACTGGCTGCGGTGCGCTATGCCCCCAATTCGGCCGTGCCTGCTATGGCTGCTATGGCCCTGCCGACTCCGCCAATACACCCGCGATGGCACAACGTCTGTTGGGCCTGGGACTGTCCGCTGCGGAGGCTGAACGGCAATTTTGCAGAATACATAGTCACTCACCGGACAATGAGCGTGCGGCTTTGATTTTACGGAGTGACGCATGACAACACGGGCGATCAATATTCAGGTGCCCACGCTGAGCCGTGTCGAAGGGGAGGGCGCGCTGGATCTGGATATTGCCGGCGGGCAGATCACCGGTGTGCGCTTGCGCATCTACGAGCCGCCACGGTTCTTCGAGAAGTTGCTGGAAGGGCGCGATTACGGGGAATTGCCTGATCTGGAAGCACGCATCTGTGGAATCTGTCCGGTCGCTTATCAGCTGACCGCCGTGCAGGCAGTGGAGGCCGCATTCTGCGTCGATATTCCCGCGCCGGTGCAGGCGCTGCGTCGCCTGATGTATTTCGGGGAATGGATTCAAAGTCATGCGCTGCACATGCACATGTTGGCAGCGCCCGATTTCCTGGGATGTACAACCATCTTCGAATTGCAGGCGCAACAGCCTGCGGCCGTGGCGCGCGGCATGCGTCTCCAGGATTTTGGTAACCGCCTGATGCGTTGGCTCGGGGGACGCTCGGTGCACCCGGTCGGCGTTTGCGCCGGCGGTTTTCACGGCAGGCTGCAGGTCGAGGATCTGCCGTCCTTGTGTGCCGATGCCGAACAGGCCTGGCAGGACAGCGCAGCGTTGGTGTCCTGGGTATGCGGTTTCAATTTGCCAGAACGGCAGCAGCGCTTTCAGCAGGTCGCCTTGCGGCCCGAGCAGGGCTACCCGATTACCGGGGGGCAGATGATTTCATCGGACGGACTTTCCATCGAAGCAGATGCATTCGAGGCGCATTTCGAAGAGCAACAGGTTCCCTACTCCAATGCACTGCAGGCCCGCCTGCACGGAGAGCCTTACCTTGTGGGGCCACTGGCGCGCGTCAACCTGAATCTGGACCGGATTCCGGAAGAAGTGCTGGAACCCCTGCTGGCCACATCGATCCGGTTTCCCTCTGCGAACCCCTATCACTCCATCGTCGCGCGCGCGCTGGAGATTCGGCTTGCCGTGTATGAGGCGCGCATCCTGCTGGCGGCAGACTGGGAAACGCAGTCGTATTGCGCCCCGGTAACGCCACGCTCCGGTGCTGGCTATGCTGCCACCGAGGCACCCCGCGGAATGCTCTGGCATGGCTACCGGTTCTCAGAAACAGGCAGCGTGGAGTCGGCACGGATCGTGCCTCCGACCAGTCAGAACCAGGCGCGGATGGAAGCAGACCTCGCCAGCGGCCTGACCGAGTTCGGGCTCGATCGCGAGGAACATGAACTGCGCATGGAGGCGGAGCGAATCATCCGTAATTACGATCCTTGCATCTCCTGTGCCACGCACTTTCTCGATCTGCGTATCCGCAGACGTCCATCCGCTGCATTCTGAAGCTCTGTTTCCTCTTCCGGTTCAGCCAACCAGATTCGCCCTGGTGACCGGTGCGTTCAATCCGGGTTCGGGATGGCGGCGCTTCGGTTGCTACACTGAACAGGCCGGCTCAATGAACAAAAAAGGCAGGGACGCTGACGGGGGTCACCTTTGCCCCGCATGCGCCGCTGTTGACTGTTGCTTCTGTGCGCGTCTGTGCAGGCGGAAGATGGGCTGTCCAACGAGCCGGGCCACCGGGCTCTCGCCCTTGTCGGGTGCGGAGTCCAGCGCCGTGATCATTGCACTGTCTGCGCACGGGATGGCCGAGGCGTACAGGAAGAGCCCGGGTGCCAGCACGGATGATCATGTGGCCGAGCCCCTGAACCGGTCTGCGGTGCAGCAAAAGTGGATGCAGTGGGCGGAGGAGCAGGGCGCGGACTAGAATCGGAAAATCACTCAGCGGAGAGGCAACAGCATGCCCACGTTCATGATCTACGGGGCCAACGGTTACTCAGGTGAACTCATTGCACGGGAGGCCGCTTCGCGGGGCCAGCAACCGGTGCTTGCCGGTCGCTCGGCTGAGAAAATTGAGGCGCTGGCGAAAGAACTGGGCCTGCCTTCACGCGTATTCCCGGTGGAAGAGGCGGGGGAGCACCTGCAGGGGGTCGATCTGGTGCTGCATTGCGCCGGACCGTTTTCAGCGACCAGTGCACCGATGATCGATGCCTGTATCAAGAGCAAGGCACACTATCTCGACATCACCGGAGAGATCGATGTCTTTGAGCATGCCCACTCGCGGGGTGCGGATGCAAAACGGGCCGGCGTGGTGTTGTGCAGTGGTGTGGGTTTTGATGTGATCCCCACCGATTGCGTTGCAGTCCGTCTCAAGGAGGCGCTGCCCAGTGCAACGCACCTGTCGCTGGCATTCTCTTCGCGATCCAAGAGTTCCCCGGGCACCGCGAAGTCCTCGGTGGAGGGGCTCGCCGCAGGAGGGCGCATCCGCGTGGATGGTGAACTGCAACAGGCCAAACTGGCGGGCCTGAAACGCACCATCGACTTTGGTGAGGGGCCGCAGACCTCTGTCAGCATTCCCTGGGGGGATGTCTCCACGGCGTACTACTCCACCGGCATTCCGAATATCGTTGTGTACATGGCGGTCCCCGAGGGTGCCGTGAAAAGCATGGAGCGCGCCAACTGGCTGCGTCCATTGGCGCGTATCAAACCCCTGCAGGAGTTTATGAAGAAACAGGCTGCGGCGCGTGCCGCGCACATGAGCGAGGAGGAGCGTGATGAGCGCCCCACGCTGGTCTGGGGAGAGGTCACCAATGATTCGGGAGACCGCCGCACCGCGCGCGTGAAGACCGCAAACGGCTATACGGTCACGATTCATGGGGCTTTGGCCGTCACCGAGTACCTTTTGGGATGCAAAGTGGACGGTGGATACTACACGCCGGCCCAACTGGTCGGCGCCGAGCTGGTGGAGGATCTGCC
>JBFKXW010000025.1:0-14910 GCA_041637915.1 Pseudomonadales bacterium
CAGCGCCGCAATCTCCGGCGGCTGATGTGGAAAACGGATCGGCTCCAGATCCAGGCAGGGCACCTGAAAGACCGGCCATTCCCGCGCGCGCAATGCCTCGACCAGCCGTTCGCCGCGGCCGGCGGGCCGCGTCACCAGCACACCGCGCTTACCAGGCATCGAATTCGCGCAGGGCGTCCAGTATCTCCTCGGCGCCCTGCGCCCTCAGCTGTTGCACGATATCGGCACAGAGTGCCGGCGCGTCCTCGACCGGCCCGGCGGCATTGGCGAACACCACGCGGCTGCCATCCGGCGCACCGACCAGCCCATCCAGATCGAGGTGCTCACCATGCAAGGTGGCATAACAGGCGACTGGCGCCTGACAACCGCCACCCAATTGCCGGTTCACCTCCCGCTCACAGGCCACACACAGCGCGGTATCCTCGTCGTGCAGCGGCATCAGCAGTTCGCGCAGTTCCTCGTCATCGGCACGAACCTCGATGCCAAGAACGCCCTGTCCGACTGCGGGCAGCATCTCGCCAGGGTCAAAACCGGCGCGCAGGCGCGCCTCCAGCCCCAATCGCCGCAAGCCCGCACAGGCCAGCACGATGGCATCGAATTCACCGGCATCGAGCTTGCCCAGACGCGTCTGTACGTTGCCGCGCAGGGTGGAAACCTGCAGGTCCGGTCGCAAATAAAGAAGCTGACAACGCCGGCGCAGGCTGGCCGTGCCGACCCGCGCGCCCACGTCGAGCTCGCTAAAGCAGGCAAACTGGTTGGACACGAACGCATCCCGCGGATCCTCGCGCTGGCAGACCACCGGAATGTGCAGACCCGGTGGCAGATCCATCGGCACATCCTTCATGGAATGTACGGCAAGGTCAGCCTCCTTGCGCAGCAGGCCGTTCTCGAGTTCCTTCACGAACAGACCCTTGCCGCCGATGCGGGCCAGTGGCGCATCGAGAATCTGGTCCCCGCGGGTGCTCATGGGCAGCAGTTCCACCTGCAGGCCGGGGTGTGCGCCCTGCAGGCGCGCCTGTACATGCTCGGCCTGCCAGAGTGCCAGCGGGCTTTTTCGGGTGGCAATCCGCAATACGCGATTCATGATGTTCCGGGGGGCATGGCAGCCAAGGTCATTTCTCCAACAGGACTTTCTTGATCTCTGCCACACTTCGGCGGCTTACCGGGACGCGCTCATCCAGATCCCGCAAGCGCACATGGAAGTGCCCTTCCCGATCCCGCTCCAGACCATCCAGGTGCTGCAAAGATACCAGCGCATTGCGGTGCACGCGTAGGAAATGGCCGGCGAATTCATCCTCAAGATCCTTGAGTGGCTCATCCGTCAGCAACTCCCCTTCGCGATGCCGGATGCGCACGTATTTCTGGTCGGCCATGAAAAAGTACACGTCTGCCACCGGCACCAGATCGATGCCACGGTGACTTTTGACGCCGATATGACTCCGGCCCGCCTCCGGCGTCGGAGCCATGTCGGCCTGCAGCGCATGAATCTGCGCCCGGTTCGGACGCTGCGCTCGGGCCAGGGCATCCAGCAACGCGGCACGACGCACCGGCTTCAGCAGGTATCCGACGGCATGCACATCAAATGCCGAGACCGCGTACTGATCAAAAGCAGTGCAGAACACCACGGCCGGCGGGTCGTCCATGCGGTCGAGATGACGCGCCACCTCGATGCCGTCCATGCCCGGCATGCGGATATCCAGCAACACCACATCCGGCCGCAACCGGACACAGGCCTGCACCACGGCGGGGCCGTCTTCGGCTTCGCCGACGACCTGTACGCCCTCGGCGCCGGACACCATGTCCACCAGTCGCTGGCGTGCCAGCGGCTCATCATCCGCGATCAGTACTTTCATGACGGTGGCAGCTCCGCTGCTGTTCCAGGTTGATAGGCAATGCGCACCGAGAACTCTCCTTCGCGCTCTTCCGCCCGCACCTCCGCGCCGGTGCCAAACGCCGCCAGCAAACGCTGCCGGATATTCTCCAGCGCCATCTGGTTACCCGGCCTGCGCTGCACACCGGACGAGGTCGGATTGCGTACTTCCAGCAGGACCCTGCCGTCCTCCTCCCGCGCAACGATATGGATGGTACCGCCCTCCGTGCGCGTGGCGATGCCATGGTAGACCGAATTTTCCAGTAACGGCTGAAGGGTCAGCAGCGGCATGGGCGTCTCGTCATCCAGCGTGACCCCTTCCCAATCCACCTGCAGACGATCGCCCAGCCGCAACTGCTCGATGCGCAAATACGCCTCGCAGAGCGAACGCTCGGCCCCAAACGTGGCGGTCTGCAAACGGTCCTGCAGGGCCGCGCGAAACAGATCGCACATGTCCTCAATCGCGGTTTCAGCAAGGCGCGGGTTGGCACTGACCAGACTGGCAAGCATGTTCATGCTGTTGAACAGGAAATGTGGCCGGATGCGCGCCTGCAGCGCGCGGTAACGCTGCTCCAGCTCGGCGTGCTCCCGGTGACGCAGGGCGGACTGCACCTGCGCATAACGGAGCAGCATGCCGCCGACAATCAGCGCGATCAACAGGTTGCGGAGTACATTCAACCAGTCCAGCGCAGCGAACACACCGCCATCCGGCATCCCCTGCGCGACCCAGTCTGCAGGGAGGCTGAAGACAAACGTGACACCGAGGATGACCAGCAGGCAGATTGCTGCGCCCAGCGCCACCGGCATCCGTCGCAATGGCCCACGCAGTGCGCACAACAGGGCGGCGCTGGAGAGCACCACCCAGAGCGCCAGAAACGAGGTCACCGCCAGGAACTCCCAGGAGAAGCCCCGCAGCCCGAACGCACCCAGCATGATGACCAGCACGAAAAGCTCAACCGACAGGATCATCCACAGCACGGCGTCCGATGCGCACAGGTCCGGAAGGAACAGGGTCGCTCGCGATGCGCGCTGCGCATGTGGTTCGGAAGCAGGGGCCGGCAAGGTGTTGCAGATGTCCGGAGCTGATGGCGACAGTGTACACCGATCCCGAAAGTCGCTGCGGTTTCCTTATATAATGATCAGATCCAAACGGGAGTATCTGAATGAGCAAGGCCTCAGGCGAGCAACAGCCCGAGAAGCCATGGGGCGGGCGCTTCAGCGAGAGCACCGACGCCTTCGTGGAGGAGTTCACGGCATCCGTCGGCTTTGACCGGCGCATGTATGCGCAGGATATCGCCGGCTCCATCGCGCACGCCCGCATGCTGGGCAGTACTGGCATCCTCTCCGGTCAGGAAGTGCAAACCATTGTGGAGGGCCTGAAACAGATTCAGGGCGAGATCGAGCTGGGTGAATTTTCCTGGTCGATCGCCCGGGAAGACGTACACATGAACATCGAGGCGCGCCTCGTGGAACTATGCGGAGATGTCGGCAAGAAACTGCACACCGGACGCTCCAGAAACGATCAGGTCGCCACCGACCTGCGCCTGTACCTGCGCGACGGGATCGATGCGCTGAACCGCGAAATCGCCCGTCTGCAGCGGGGTCTTCTCACACTGGCGGAGTCGAACTGCGACACCATCATGCCGGGATTCACACACCTGCAGGCCGCGCAGCCCATCACGCTCGCACACCACCTGATGGCCTGGTTCTCCATGCTGCAGCGGGACCGCGAACGCATGCAGGACTGCCGCCGCCGCGTCAATGTTTCCCCGCTCGGCAGCGCAGCGCTGGCCGGCACCACCTTTCCCATCGATCGCGAACAAACCATGCGCGAGCTGGGGTTTGAAGCCATTTCCCTGAATTCGCTGGATGCCGTGAGTGACCGGGATTTCGTGATCGAGTTTTGCGCGGCCGCCGCACTGCTGGCCATGCACTTGTCCCGCATGGCGGAGGAACTGGTGCTCTGGAACTCACCGCAGTTCGGATTCATCGATCTGCCGGATCGTTTCTGCACCGGCTCGTCCATCATGCCGCAGAAAAAGAATCCGGATGTGCCCGAGCTGGTTCGCGGCAAGGCCGGGCGCGTGAACGGCAACCTGATTGCCCTGCTGACGCTGATGAAGGGTCAACCGCTGGCCTACAACAAGGACAATCAGGAGGACAAGGAACCCGCCTTCGATAGCCTCGATACGATGCTGGACTCCGTGCGCGCGTTTGCCGACATGATCCCCGCACTGCAGCCGGTCCCCGAGCGGATGCGGAAGGCGGCGGCGGCCGGCTTTTCCACCGCCACCGATCTGGCTGACTATCTGGTTCGCAAGGGCGTACCCTTTCGTGACGCCCACGAAGTGGTGGGACGCGCAGTGCAGCTGGCCATTTCCGTCGGGTGCGATCTGGACGCACTATCCCTGCCGCAGCTGCAGGAGCTTTCACCGCACATTGAACCGGACGTGTTCCACGTCCTGACGCTGGAGGGCTCCGTGTCCGCGCGCAACCATGCCGGCGGCACCGCCCCTGCAGCAGTCCGAGAAGCCATCCAGCAAGCCCGGAATCTGCTCGAGTCCTAGATGGCCAGTTACGACGTGATCCGTGCCGAGCTCGATGACGGGCTCGATCGCAAGGATCTGCGCCGACTCAAGGATCGTTTTCTCGCAGTCAATGCCGAACGCATGCTGCGCACCCGCCATGCGCTGGGTGTACGCAGGGAAAGCGTGCTGGACGTTATTCCCATCTTTCTGGCTGCCAATCATCCGATGCTGCCCGGCTTCGTGTCCCGGGACGTCCCGCACGGGCTGGCGAGCTACCAGCCGGATGACAACGCCCTGCGTGCCGCCCAACAGATCGCGCGCAGCTTCAAGTATCAGCCGGACCGGATGCGTGACCCCGACCTGTACAGCCTGTTTCTGATGGGTAGCACCGGGACGCTCGGCCAGACCAGCAGCAGTGATCTCGACATCTGGGTCTGTCATCGCAGTGGCCTGGACCCGGCTGCACTGGTCTTACTTGAACAGAAATGCGAACGCATCAGCGCCTGGTGCAACAGCATCGGCGTAGAGGCGCACTTCTTCCTCATGTCGCCAACGCGCTTCAGCCATGGTGAAACCGGCAATCTGTCGACCGAGAATTGCGGTAGCGCCCAGCACTTCCTGTTATTGGACGAGTTTTACCGCACCGCCGTACTGCTGGCCGGACGATATCCGATCTGGTGGCTGGTACCACCGGCACGTGATTCCGAACACAGCGAACACGCAGCAATTCTGCGCGACAAGCGCTTCATTCCGAAGGATGAAACCATCGATCTGGGCGGAATCTCGCTGATCCCGCCGGGCGAATTCGTCGGCGCCGGACTGTGGCAGATCTACAAGGGCATCGACTCCCCGTACAAGTCGGTCCTGAAAATTTTGCTGACCGAGGTATATGCCAGCGAATACCCCACCGGCCAGATTCTCAGCGCACGTTTCAAGGAGCTTGTTTACGGCAACGAACTGGATGCTGATGTACTGGATCCTTACGTGCTCGTATACCAGAAGCTGGAGAGGTATCTCGCGGAACGATCCGAATGGGAGCGTCTGGAACTGGTGCGGCGCTGCCTGTATCTGAAGGCCGGCGTGCGGCTGAGCCGCAAGCAGAACGAGCGCCACTGGAAAGTCAGCCTGATGCGCGACCTGGTAGAGTCATGGAACTGGGAAATCCCGCAGCTGCGCGTTCTGGATGATCATCGCAAATGGAAGGCAGCGCGCGTTCACCAAGAGCGCCGCGAGGTGGTCAACAACCTCAACTACAGTTATCGCTTCCTGACCCGCTTCGCGCGAGAACAGCAATCTGAAATCACCATCAACGCGGCCGAGATGACCGTGCTCGGCCGCAAGCTTTATGCAGCCTTTGAGCGCAAGGCCGGCAAGGTGGAAATGATCAATCCGGGGCTGGCACCGGACCTCTCCGAAGATTATCTGACCTTTCACGAAAGCAACCGGGGCTGGCGCATCTTCTGTGATCCGCCCTCCCGGGTGGACGCAGAACAACCCGAGCCAATCAAGCAGGCGCTTACGCTGGTGGACGCAATCACCTGGGCGCACCTGAACGGCCTGCTCGATGCCGGTACACAGCTCACTGTGCGCGGCTTGCGGGGAGCTGTCGGCAAGTACGCGCTGGAGCGTTTCCTGGACGTTATTCGTCGGCAGTTAGCCTGCCCGTTCCTGCTGCCGCCGCAATCCGCTTTCGTGCACCCGGCAGAACCCCTGCGCAACCTGTACTTTATCAACTTCAATATCCCGGAATCACCCGAAGCAGTTGACCTGACCCGAGTCAGCAACCGGACCGATGCACTCACCTACAGCGCCTATCGCGAAAACCTCACCCACACCATTGATCAGATCGCGGTGAACACCTGGCACGAGGTGTACTGCACCCACTTTGCCGGTGGCACGGCGATCCGCGACTGCCTGATTCATCGGCTGCGTGCCTTGCATGCGCGTAAGAAGAAGCGCCTGCCAGAGACGGAGTTTCACTGTCTGTCCACCGGCCATGGCGCGAGCATTGCGCGCCGTCTGCAGCAGTTGTTCGAAGACGTCACGGACTGCTACTTCGGCGGCACGCTGCCACTCAGCACGCGCTACCTGATCGAAGTCGAGAACGGATTTTTCTCGCTGCAGTTTCACGACGAAGAGCCTGTTGGCGTGCATCTGGAGAATGAACAGGCGTTACTCAGATACCTGGGCAACGACCAGCCGACGTACAGCCCCATCGTGGTCGATCGCCACGCGCTGCAGAAATCCCACCTGCGGGAAATTTTCAGTACCGGTCGTACCGAAAGCATTCAGGTTTTTCTGCAGATGCTCGACGGGCTGCAGGCCGAGGTACACCTGTTCGACGAGCGCGGGTCGCTGTACCGGTACCGTGCGCCCTGCACGAGTCTCACCGGTGCCCTGCTGCCACTGGATCGGTTCCTGCGCTCTGTGCGCTACCGCCTGAGTGCAGATACGCTGCATTCGAACCTGTGCGAGGAGATCCTGTATTACGAACTACGTGCCGGACAGGTCAGTGGGGAGTGGTCCCTGCGCACGCTCGCCGTACCACCGGACAGTGAGAATGCCGAGCACCATGCGGTACAGGTCATTGTCGAAGCTGGCGAAGGCGGACGGCCAAGTTATTCAGTGTTCTGCAACCACCAGGAATTTTCCAGCCTGGAATACGGCGACCAGCTGTTTCAGATTGTTGCATCCCATATCCTGTCCCAGCGCAGCAGTGGCGAGCGCTATCCCTGTTACATCACCGATCTGGACCTCGGCAATCTGCCGGTCAACGATCAGCAGGCCAGCCATCAGACAATCCATTACCTGCGCTACAAGCACCATCTGGAGCGTCTGCTGCAGGAGGCGCTGGACACCTGCTGACAATCGCACCGCGGCTTGCCGGGCCCAGATTGCCGACTCACCCACCCTTTCCCGTATAATCGGCGCTCCAGTCATCTCAGGGAACCGACGATGCGTGCCCTCGCCACTCTCATGATTCTGCTCGGCCTGCTGGCAGGCTGCGGACAGAAAGGCCCGCTGGTGCTGCCGCAGGAATCTGCGCCGGAGCCGGAACAGGTCGCCGAATAAAGACACCGGCATGGACTTTTTTTCCTACCGCGGGCAATGCCTGTACGCGGAAGACGTCGCCGTCACGGCACTTGCCGAGCGCTTCGGTACACCGCTGTACGTCTATTCGCGTGCAACGCTGGAACGTCATGTTCAGGCCTGGACACGGGCGGCCGGCAAACACCCGCACCTGATCTGCTACGCCGTCAAGGCCAACAGCAACCTGGCCGTGCTGGATGTCCTGAACCGGGCTGGCTGTGGATTCGACATCGTTTCCGGTGGCGAACTGGCCCGGGTGCTAGCTGCCGGGGGCAGTGCTGATCGTGTGCTGTTTTCCGGCGTCGGCAAGAGCGAGGCAGAGATCGAACACGCGCTGCAGGCCGGCGTGCGCTGCCTGAATGTGGAATCTGCGCCGGAGCTGGAACGTATCGGCGCTGTGGCAAGACGGCTCGGCACACGCGCACCCATTTCGCTGCGCGTCAATCCGGATGTCGATGCACAGACGCACCCTTATATCGCGACCGGCCTGCGCGAGAACAAGTTCGGCGTCGCCTGGTCAGAGGCAGCGCCCCTGTACCGCCACGCCGCCGCACAGGAAGAACTGGAAGTGGTCGGTATCGACTGTCATATCGGCTCCCAGCTGGTCTCCATGGCACCGCTGCTGGAGGCCTTTGACCGGCTGCTCACCCTTGTCGATGCGCTCGCAGCGGAAGGTGTGTACCTGCACCATGTCGACGTCGGTGGGGGCCTGGGCGTGCGCTATCAGGATGAACAACCGCCCGAGCCGGAAGAATACGTGCGCGCACTCCTGGAGCGTATGGGGGATCGCAACATTGAACTGGTGTTTGAGCCCGGACGCTCCATCGTTGCGAATGCCGGCATCCTGCTGACGCGCATTGAATACATCAAGCCCACGGAAGCCAAAAAATTCGTGATCGTGGATGCAGGCATGAACGATCTGCTGCGGCCGGCGCTGTACAGCGCATGGCAGGAAATTGTGCCCGCCGTGCGCCATGAGGACCGACCGACCGAAACCGTCGACATCGTCGGGCCGGTCTGCGAGACAGCCGATTTTCTGGGCCGCGACCGCAGTCTCGCGGTGGCGCCCGGCGAGCTGCTCGCGGTGCGCTCCGCGGGCGCGTACAGCTTCGTCATGAGCTCCAACTACAATGCCCGCAACCGTCCCGCGGAAGTGCTGGTCGACGGGGATCAGGCACACCTCGTGCGTGCGCGCGAGACCCTGGCGCAGCAGATGGCCGGTGAAACCTGCCTGCCCGGGTAACGCGTCCCGCTGACCTATACTGCTCTCACATTTGCCATCCGGACGACCCCCATGCCATCAGAGAAGGCTGCGACCGCACTGGAAGCCCACGTCGCCTTTGAACTGTCGCGCTGGCAGGATGACGCGCTGCAGGAAGGCATCCGCGCCGAAGTCGCTGCTTTCGTAGACTGGAGCCATCAGCTGACCTTGCACAAGGTGACCGACGCCGAGCGTATCCAGCGCGTGGCGACGGAACGGGTGCTGCAGGGAGACCTGCCCGACGAACTGGTCACGGCCATTCGCGCCATTGCCGACCATCTGATCGGCCTGCCGATCAATCGGGAAACCCGGCTTGGCGACGTGATTGATGATGAGATCTTTGATGCCGGCGTTGAACTGGCGATCGACCTGCGCCACATCCGGCAGGAGATCATTCGCCAGTCCGTGGAGAGCCCGCTCTATTCCATGCTGGTCGGGGAGATCCTCTACAACGGCATCAAGGCCTATCTGGCGGCCTCTTCCAAGCTGCTGGGCAAGGGTGCCAGCATGCTGAGCAAGGGCCTGTCCGCCCTCGACAATCAGGTCGAAAAGCGCCTGCGGGCCTGGATCGAATCCAACTCCGGACCACTGGCAAAACAGAGCCGCAAGTTTCTGGACCACGCACTCACCGATGAACGTATTCGGGAAGTCGCCGAAGAGGTGTGGAATGATTTACGCGAGTCGCCGATGTCCATCCGGGATGCGCTGCAGGATGACGACCTGGATGCCATTTCCGAGTTTTTGAAGCAGGCCTGGCTGCAGCTGAGGGAGACCGACTACGTACAGGAACTGGTGCATGAAGGGATCGGCGAGTTTTTCCGTTTACACGGCGACACGCCGGTCCATGACCTTCTCCACATGGTGAGTATCACGCCCGAAGTGCTGGAGCGTGAAGCCATCGCCTTTGCGCCGGACCTGGTCGCGGCAGCGCAGGAAAGCGGTGCGCTCGAGGCCATGCTGCGGCGTCGCCTCGCGCCGTTCTATGAAAGTGAGGCGGCCGCAGCGCTGTTTGGCTGACACGCCCACTGCCCCCCCGCCCGGCGATGCAGTGACGACACCCGAATCCGTGTCGCAACATGCCTTGCTGGCCTATTCCATGGGTCTGAACCGGCCGAACCGGTCGAAATTCCCAGGCCTGTGGATTCTCTGGAGGCACATCCTGATCGGTGCCGGTAGTGGGGCTGGCTCTGGTGATCTGGCTGCTGATCGCGCAATAGGAATGTGCCCGGTCAGGCGGCTACACAGCGATCCATATGCGCTTTCATCTTCAGCAGATACTCGCCCTGATCCAGGTGCAGGAGGTGGTTGCCCGGGAACCAGTGAATGTCGCAGTCCCAATGCGCGTGCAGCAGCGCGGCATGGCGGGGTGAGGCAAAGCGGTCGCCGCTACCGGCGATGATCAGCTTGCGCTCCGGTGGCACGGCCGGCTGGTAATTGAGCGGACTGTGCAGGGCCAGAATATGCCGGAGTTCCGGCAGATCGACCCCGCTCATCCGCAGCACCATCCGGGATGCCATGCGGGTAATCAGCCACTCCTGCATCAGATCCGGTGGGCTGACCACCGGTGCATTCGGAATACAGAACGCCAACCGTTCCTCCACGGTGCCCAGTAGCGCGCTGGTATATCCGCCCAGGCTCAGACCGGTCACACCGATCGCCGGCGAGCCCTGTGCAAACAGATAGTCCATGTACACACGCAGGTCGTGGATGGAATGAGCGATGGTCTCGTTGAGGTGTGAAAAGCCATGCGCCAGGTAGCGCATACCGCTGAACAGGTCCGTTTTTTCACGCCGATAGCCATGAAAGGGCAGGGTAAACAGCAGGACGTCATAGCCTTGCTTGTAGAACCAGGGCAGTGCCAGAAACCGACTGTTCAACCAGTAGGGGTCTGCAAAGTAGCCATGCAGTGCGATCAGTGTCGGGCGTGGCCCGTCGCGATGACGCCACCACTGCGCATAGGAAATCTGGTTGTTGCGATGCTGGCGATAGCGACTGCGCAGCCGGGGGTGGAGCGCTTCGTAGGGGCTTTGGAACCAAAGCGACTGGCACTCGCCATCTGCCGGTTTGAACCAGCCCTTGCCGGAGGGCGGCTTGGCATGGATCTTCGGATGACGCGTCGGCCGCTGGAACACGGCCTTGGCGTCATGCAGATCAGCCAGTTCCTTATAGTAATCGAGCAGCGGCCGCTCCAGGCGGAGGTGTTTGGGCTGCGCCGTACCGGACAGCGTGACGAGACCCACTGCGCTGGCGAACACGGTACTGGCCACCCAGTCGACCCCGGCGGTGGCACCGGACTTCAACCGGTTCAGGCCGTGCTGGCGTCCCGGTTGCGCGATACGGGAAAAGTCTTCGGGCAGGTCCTGCCACCAGTTCGCAACATTCTCCAAGGCGCACTCCGTGAACAGGGCGTCAGGTTTATTCTAGCAGCGCCGCACAGCACGGTTGGAGCCCGGCTCAGGGATGGGCGCGGGCGACCCGTTCGACGTTTTCGCGCAATTCGTCTTCCAGCACCAGATCGCCGTACCGGAGTGCCTCCTCGGCAGAACCGTCGAAGTACAGACGGTCGCGCTCGCTGCGACGGATCACACCCAGTTCCAGCAGGGTTTCGATGAATCCGCGGAACAGATTTTTGTCAAAAAATTCCGGCGCGTTGAAGCCATACAAGGCTGACAGACGCTGCGCGACGAGCTGGCAGCGCTCCACCAGACCATCTGTGGTCACACCACGTTCACCGGCGTGTCCCAGCACGACCACCACCACGTAAAACCGCTGCAGTGTTTCCTGCACCGTGCCGGCAAACAAGGAGAGCCGGTAGGATGCCCGGGAGCCGCGCCGGGGCCGCGCAAGGGTGCCGCCCACCCGGGTCAGCAGGCCCTCTTCTTCAAATGCCGCGATCCAGGCGCGTACCTGTCCGGGCACATCCTCCAGCGGCCAGCGCAGGAACAGTTCGGTCTGCAGGTAAGGGTAAAAGCCCACACAAAGCTCGATCAGCGCGGATTCCTCCACCTCGTGATGAAGGCGAAAGGCGGCGCCGATCATGGCGGGCAGGACGAACAGGTGCATGACATTGTTGCGGTAGTAGGTCATCAGCACCGAGTTGTCCCCGGACAGTCGCAGAATGTCGCCCATGGGGTGCTCGATCCGGTCCAGCAGACCGAGGCCCTCGACATCCTTCAGCAATCGGGTGCTGTCCCGGGCGGGCAGGATCACCGAGTTGCCATAGGGCACCTTGCGCAACAGCCGTACATACAGCGCCATGTGCGCCAGCAGTTCATCCTCCTCCATGGCCTGGCGGGGCTTCGACAGCAGTGCAACCGCGGCCAGGTTAATGCCATTCACCACCACGGCTTCGTTGATTCGCGTCACCACCAGCCGCGCCAGCCGGCTGACCGCCTCGTTCAGCCATTGCGGCCGATCACCAACGCCCTCACCCAGGCTGCGCCACGTCGGCTCCACCGTGTCGAGAAAATCCGCCAGGAAGATCGGCTCCCCGACATTGAGATAGACCTTGCCGAACTGACCCCGCAAGTTGGTGACCATGCGCAAAACATCCAGCGGGCTTTCTTTCTTCTTTTGTTTGCCACGCAGCTCACCGAGATAGGTTTTCTCCTCGATGATTTTTTCATAACCGGCATAGATCGGAATGAACACCAGCGACCGGTCATGATCGCGCAGAAAGCTGCGCACCGTCATCGCCAGCATGCCGGGACGCGGGGGCAGCGTGCGGCCTGTCCGGCTGCGTCCACCCTCCACGTAGTACTCCACCGGAAACCCGCGACTGAACAGCTGATGGACGTACTCGTTGAAAACCGCACCGTACAGCGGATTGTCCCGAAAGCTGCGCCGTAGATAGAAGGCACCGGCACGCCGTAACAACGGGCCGATCAGCGGCATGTTCATATTGATACCGGCCGCCTTGTAAGGACTCTGCAGCCCCTCGTTGTAAAGCACGAATGAGGACAGCAGATAATCACTGTGGCTGCGATGGCAGGGCACGTAGACCGGCGAGTAATCCGCGACCAACTGCTTCACGCGATCCACATTATGGGTCTCGATGCCCCTGTAGAGGCGAGTCCAGAACCACTCGATGATCACATACAGGGACTGGAAGACCGGCCAGGAGAAATCCGATGCGATTTCGTCGATGTATTTCCAGGCCTGCCGCTCCGCTGCAGCCTCGGAACCGGCCTCCTGCCGGGCCCCTTCGGCGACCGCCCGGCGCACGCCAGGTGCGGACAGGATGGCGTCGAACAGGGTGCGCCGGTGCGAGAGGTCCGGCCCAACGATACCGGCCCGGACGTTGCGGAAGTGGCGCCGCAAGCGGGTGACCAGTTCAATCTCCACCGACTCCGCTTCGCGCGCGGCGGTCGTCCGCAAAGGCAGCGGCTCCCCAAAATGCACAAGCGTCTGGCGTCCGTGCACCAGGATCATGACCAGACGGCGGAAACGCCCGGCCACACCCCAGGCATCCGAAGTGATCCGGCGAAAGAATGATTCCGGTCGCTCCGGTGCGCGACCCCAGACAATCGTGACCGGCACCATTTGCACGGCAGCGTCTGCGGGAGGCTGATTCAACAATCGCCCCAGGTATGCATTGCGCAGTGGCTTGCGCGGTACACTGCGAATGCGCTGCCGCGGCCAGAGGTAGCACCACGCACGCCGCTCCTCGTGCGACCCAATATGCAGTGCCGCCAGCGGCTGCGGCAGACCGGCCCGCGAACACTCCTCACTCAGCACCGCGAGGCTGCTGAGCGCCTTGCGTTCCAGCACATAGCACACCGGACCGGCCGTCTGTGCGGAGGTCACGTGCTCCACTCCGCTCACCTGCGTGCGCACCCACAGATACAGCAAGCGACGAATCCCCTGCACATAGCGGCGATACCATGCGGAGAACCAGTTTTTCATCCGACGGCGAGCCTCCTGTCCGGGGCGGCTTGATAGGTGGAGCTTAGTTCAACAGCCTTGGCGAAACCCGCGGTAAAGAGGCCGATTCCGCGCGCCGCTGATAGAATTCAGAGTGTCACGCCCACTCAAACGGTTTACTGGATGTTCGCGCGCCTGATCAATGACACCCGTCGCCCACAGGAGAACCGTTTGTGCCGCGTGGTCCTTGCGGGTGTGAAAGGATGAGGAAGTTCGCGTGGCTGGTCGGTCTGGCAGTCATCATCGCGCTCGGCGTGACTGGCTATGTCGGTTTCCGTTTTCTGCAGCAGGAAGCCTTCAAGAACGAGCATTTTGACCGTTATCCACCGCAACTCCCGGAACTGGACGGGAAGATCCGCATCCTTCTGTTCTCCAAGACCAATGGCATCCGGGAGGCTTCGATTGAGGCGGCTGTGGCAGCGATTGAGAACCTCGCCGGGACGCACGGCTGGGCCGTGTACAGCACCGAAAACGGCGCCGTGCATGATTCCGGCCTGTTGGAACAGTTCGATGTGATCATCTGGAACAACGTCACCGGAGATGTCCTGCTTCCCGGACAACGCAGCGCGCTGCAGTTATGGATTGAGCGGGGTGGGCGCTTCTTCGGCATTCATGCGAGTGGCGGTAACCGCAATTATGCATGGGACTGGCGCCCCCATTACCTGATTGGCGCACGTTTTAAGGGACATACCCTGTTTCCGGAGGTGCGCGCCGGCACCATCGAGGTCGAGAATCCACTGCACCCGATCGTGCAGGGCCTGCCGGAAAAGTGGAACTGGCAGGAGGAATGGTATTCCTTTCACGACAATCCACGGGACGCCGGCGCGCAGGTCGTCCTCAAGGTGGACGAAAACAGTTACCAGCCGTTTGAATATCTGCAGATGGGCCGGGACCACCCGGTGCTCTGGTATCAGGCCATTAAAAAGGGTGTGACACTCTACTCTGCACTGGGGCACCGCCCGGAAGCCTGGCGGGATGAAAACTTTCTGCGACTCACCCGGAATACGATCGAATGGCTGGTCAGTCCGAAGTCCGAGCCTCTGGGCCTTCCGCCACCGTTGCCGGAACCGTCGGATCGCGACGAGGAGGGCGACGAGGAGGAGGATGAAGAGGACGGGAGCGGGCCTGGAACGGACGAACCCTGACCCCATGCCGATGAAGCGGGTAACACACCATGCGTAAGTTTGTGTACGGGCTGGCCGTGCTGGTCGTACTTGCGGGACTGACTTCGCTGCTCC
>JBFKXW010000026.1:0-14802 GCA_041637915.1 Pseudomonadales bacterium
CGCCGCGGGTGGCGATGTTCTGCACGGGCGGAGTGCGCTGCGAAAAGGCAGCTGCATACCTGCTGAATGAAGGATTTGAAGCTGTGTACCAGCTGGAGGGCGGAATCCTGCGATATCTGGAGGAGGTCTCCGCGGCCGAGAACCGCTGGCAAGGCGACTGCTTCGTGTTCGACGAGCGGGTTACAGTGGACGAAACGCTGCAGCCTGGGCAGTACCGCCTGTGCCGCGGTTGTCGTTTCCCGGTTTCCGAGGCTGACATGGCCTCACCGCAGTACGAGCCCGGTGTCTGCTGCCCGAACTGCCATGGCAGCCTGAGCGAAGAGCAGCGCGACAAATACCGGGCGCGCTACCGGCAGGAGGAACTCGCACGTGCCCGGCGAGCTGGTGCAGCTTCGCGGCGGGATGGGTGAAGATGAGTGTCCAGCAAGACATCGAGCAGCGCCTGTTGCGGGAACTGCAACCGAACCACCTTGAAGTGGTCAATGAGAGTCATATGCACAACGTACCGCCCGGGTCCGAGTCCCATTTCAAGGTGACGATCGTGTGCAGGAGTTTTGCCGGCCAGTCACGGGTGCGCAGGCATCAGTCGGTGTACCGGCTGTTGAAGGAGGCGTTGCAGGGGCCGGTACACGCACTGGCCCTGCACACCTACAGTCATGAGGAATGGTCTGCCCGTAGCAATGCGCCGGAATCGCCGCATTGCCTCGGTGGGGCCGCACGGGAGAATGCACCATGAAAAAGATGATGAATGCGATGCGGGTCGGGCTTGTAGTCGTCGTGGCACTGCTGCTCAGCGGGTGCTGGTCTTCCCTGCGGGGTGATACCTACTCCCGGGATGAGGCGCGTCAGGTACAGCGCGTCGAGTTTGCAACCATCGAACACCTGCGGCCGGTCCGGATCGAGGGGACCAAGAGCGGCGTCGGGGCCGCCGTGGGCGCGGTGGCAGGCGGGATCGGTGGCAGTTCCATGGGCGGTGGGCGTGGTCAGGCGATCCTGGCAGTCATCGGGTCTGCGGTCGGCGGCCTGGTGGGCGGGATCGCGGAAGAGGCGATCACCCGGTCAGACGGCGTGGAAATTACTGTTCGCAAAGAGAGTAGTGGAGAGGCCATTGCCATCGTGCAGGCGGTCGCTCCCAACGAGATCTTCAGGGTCGGGGACCGCGTGCGTATTCTTTACGCCTACGGCAATGCCCGCGTCGCCTACTAGGCGGCGGGAAGCAACGTTTTTTCCTGGAGCAGGGCGCGCAGCGTTTCCATTCGAACCGGTTTGCTGAGATAACTGTCCATCCCGGATTCCAGGCAATGCTCCTGCACACCGGCAGTGACGTCTGCCGTCAGGGCAATGATCGGAACGTGCCGCTTCTCAGGCTTCAATTCCTCTTCGATGCAGCGGATTTCGCGGGTCGCGCCGAAGCCATCCAGAACCGGCATGTGACAATCCATCAGGATCAGGTCATAGGGCGCCTTCCTGTAAAGCTCCACGGCGACTGCGCCATTCTCTGCCACAGTGACCTCGCACCCGAGTTGTTCCAGCAGCTTGGTGGCCACTTTCTGGTTGACCAGATTGTCCTCGGCGAGCAGCAAGCGCGGGGTGTTTCCAGCGGGGACGATGGGAGGGGGGGGGGCTGCAACGGCAGCAGATTGGCTTTCGGGGCTGTCCTGAGGCGCGCTGCAGCGGGGTAAGCTGATTTCCAGTGAGAAGATCGATCCTTTGCCTGGTGTGCTTTCGCCGCTGACTGCGCCGCCCATTTGGGTGGCAACCTCTTTGGCCCGCGCCAGGCCCAGCCCGAGCCCGCCGTGCTTGCGTCGAATGCTTTCGTCAGCCTGCGTGAATTTTTCAAACATCGTGGCCTGCGCCTCTGGCGCGATACCCTCGCCGGTGTCAGAAACGGAAAAACGCAGGACGTCGTGATCGCCGGAGGGTGTCACTTCCAGCGTGAGCCGGATTTCCCCCTCCTCGGTGAATTGGCAGGCATTTTCGAGATAGGTCATCAGGATCTGCCGTAGGCGGGCGCGATCCGTGCGATACCATTCGCCCACTTTGCTGTCGATCTCACATTCCACGGTGATGGGACGGTCGACGACAGCTGCACGGGAGACCGTGACCAGCTGTCGGCACAGCCGGGCTGGGTTCACAGCATCCTCGCGCAGTTCGACCGAGCCGCTTTCCAGCTGGGCAACCTCCAGAATCTGCCCGACGATATCGAGCAGGAGCTGGGTGGAGGTGTTGATGATATCCAGCTGCATTTCCTGCTCGCTGGTCAGCCCGCTGGTGCCCAGCAGTTGCGCCATGCCGAGTATCCCGTTGATCGGCGTGCGCAACTCGTGGCTCATGTTGCTGAGAAAGTTCGATTTCGCCTGGCTTGCCAGCTCCGCCTGCTTCATCGCTTCCCGCAGACGTTCGGTGCGGCTGTCGACCATGTCCTGCAGATGATCGCGATGATGACGCAGGTTGCGTGTGGTCAGTTCCAGCTTGTCCCGGGCCTGGGTGAGTTCCCTCTGCCGGTTGTACAGGTCCAGAAAAACCTGTGTTTTGCGGCGGATGATTTCCGGATTCTCACTTTTCAGGAGGTAATCCACGGCACCTGCCTGGTAGCCGGACAGGACCGACTTGTCGTCCGTCATGCCGGTACAGAAAATGATCGGCGTGTCCTGGTTCAACGGGGTTTCGTCGATTTTCGCCGCCGCTTCGACACCGGACATCCGCGGCATGCGCAGATCCATCAGAATCACGGCAAACTCCCGCTCGCTCGCGCGCTGCACTGCCTCGGCACCGCTGCCGGCGGTCACGATCTCAGCCGGCAGCTCCTCCAGCGTCCCCTCCATCAGGTCGAGGTTGTCGGGGTCGTCGTCCACCACCAGCACGGCAATGTTCGGGTCTTCTGGCATGTCCAAAATCCATGCTTCCGGCGCCGCAAGGCACGGTGGCCGGTACTTTTTGATTATAGACCTTGAACTTTTCCAGACTGTCCACATCTTATCGGCCGTAGGCCGGAGACCGTTGCCAACTGCATAATGTGAAGGCTTGTTCACAACGTTGGTGATGCGCCGGCAGGCCGTGTGGGTCCCGACCCGCGCGGTAAACGAAGCAGGCCGGTGGTGATATAGTGCCGGCCCCGCTGCAAAAACTGTCGTCACGGCAGACAAAACGGACGTCAAGAATCGTGATCGAACTGAAATCGCTGACCAAGCAATTTGGCAACTTTACTGCCGTGGACAACATCAGCCTGCAGGTGCAGGCGGGTGAAGTGCTCGGCTTCCTCGGCCCGAATGGTGCCGGTAAATCCACCACCATGAAGATGCTGACCGGCTTCCTTCCGCCCACTTCGGGTGTGGCGGTGGTCTGTGGCTGCGACGTCATGGAAAAGCCGCTCGAAGCGCAGCGCCAGATCGGGTATCTACCGGAGGGCGCGCCGCTGTACGGCGACATGAGTGTCGGTCGCTTCCTGCACTTCATCGCTGAGATTCGGGGCTTTCGGGGCAGCGAGGCCGAACGCCGTGTCCTGCAATCCGTGGACCGGCTGGAACTCCGCGATGTGTACCACCAAAGCATCGAAACCCTTTCGAAGGGCTTCAAGCGAAGGGTCGGTTTGGCGCAGGCGATCCTGCACGACCCGAAAGTGCTGATCCTCGACGAGCCCACCGATGGACTCGACCCGAATCAGAAGCATCAGGTTCGGCAACTGATCCAGACACTGTCGCAGGACAAGATCGTGGTGATCTCGACACATATCCTGGAAGAGGTGACAGCCGTGTGCACCCGCGCGGTGATTATTTCCGCAGGGCGGGTTGTGGCTGACGGCACCCCGCTCGAACTGGAGCAACGCTCCCGCCATCACCAGGCAGTTTCGCTGGTGGTCAATGCCGAGATTGACGTGTCCGGACTACGGTCCCTGCCGGGCGTTGCGGATGTCCAGGCCGATGAATCCGGTCGCCGGGTCACCGTGTTCCCGGCCAACGGTCAGGCGATTTTTCCGCACGTGCAGGCGCACGCGCAGGCGCAGGGCTGGGAGGTACAGGCCATGCATGTCGAGCGCGGCCGGCTGGATGAAGTGTTTCGTGAAATTACCATCGGAGGCGGGCAATGAGCGCAGTCGGCATTTTATTCCGGCGTGAACTCGGCGCCTATTTCGCCACGCCACTGGCCTATGTGTACACCACCATTTTCCTGATGCTGGCGGGCGTGTTCACTTTTTACCTGGGGAGCTTTTATGAGCGCCAGCAGGCGGACCTGATGGCGTTCTTCAATTTCCATCCGTGGTTGTACCTGTTCCTGGTGCCGGCGGTTTCGATGCGGCTGTGGTCGGAGGACCGACGCAGCGGTGTGGTGGAACTGCTGATGACGCTGCCGGTGCGGAATTTTGAACTGGTGCTCGGCAAGTTTCTGGCTGCCTGGGTGTTCACCGGCCTTGCGCTGGCGCTGACGTTCCCGATCTGGCTCACCGTCAGCTATCTCGGCGACCCGGATCATGGCGTCATCCTCGCCAGTTATCTCGGCAGCTGGCTGATGGCGGGAAGTTTTTTGGCCATCGGCTCGTGCATGTCCGCGGCAACCCGCAATCAGGTGATCGCTTTCATTTTTACGTTGGTGACCTGTTTCATCTTCATCGTGAGCGGTTTCAGCATCGTTCTGGATGCATTCAGTGGCTGGGCGCCGACGGCATTGCTCGATGCCATCGCGGCGCTGAGTTTCCTCACCCACTTTGATGCCATTGCCAAGGGTGTGATCAGTATTCGTGACCTGCTGTACTTCGTTGGGATGATCGTGGTCTGGCTGGTGGCGACTTCCATCGTGATTGATTTGAAGAAGGCGGAATAATGAATCGCAGAACCCTGTATTCGTGGTCAGGCCTCGGATTGCTGGCGGTTGCCTTTCTGGCGTTCATGGTGGTCAACAGCTACCTGCTGCGTGGCTGGCGTGTCGATCTCACGGAAGGAAATCTCTACACCGTGTCCGAAGGCTCACGGAACATCATTGAGTCCATCGAAGAGCCTATCAACCTCTACTTCTTCTACTCGGACAAGGCGACGCGCGGCCTGACGTCCCTGCGCGACTATGCGCAGCGTGTGCGGGAACTGCTGGAAGAATTCGAGATTCACGGAAATGGCAAGATCAACCTGCACGTGATTGATCCGGAGCCCTTCTCAGAGCAGGAAGACCGCGCGGCGGATTTCGGTCTGCAGGGTATTCCGCTTGAGGCCGGCGGTCGTGAGGTCTACTTCGGACTGGCAGGGACCAACGCGCTAGACAGCCGCCAGATCATTCCCTTCTTTCAGCCGGACAAGGAAGCTTTCCTGGAGTATGACGTCAGCAAGCTGATCTATCGTCTTGCGAACCCGGAGAAGCCGGTGATCGGACTGTTGTCGGATCTCGAAATCAATGGCGGTTTTGATGTCCAGGCGCGTCAGCAGAAACCGGCCTGGATGGTGATTGAGCAACTGCGCGAAGACTTCGAGATTCGCGAGCTGGAACCGGACATGACCGAGATCGGCGAAGACGTCGATCTGCTGCTGGTGGTGCACCCGAAAGTGATCGCAGACAGCGCCTTCTTCGCAATCGATCAGTACGTTTTGAATGGTGGCCATGCCGTGGTGTTCGTGGATCCGTTCTCGGATCGTGATCAGCCGGGCGGCATGCAGGACCCCATGGCGCTGCCCGGTCGCAGTTCGGAAATGCCACAGCTGTTCAAGGCGTGGGGCGTCGAGATGCCAGTGGAGAAGGTGCTCGCTGATGCGGGTGCCGCCTTGATGGTGAGCGTGGGGCAGCAGGTGGTCCGGCACCTCGGGCTGATCGGTTTCCCGCGTGAGCTGATCAATGGCGACGATGTGATCACCGGCGGGCTGGAAACGGTAAACGTCAGTTCTTCCGGCGTATTGCGGCCGATTGAGGGGCACACCACGCAAATCACACCGCTGCTGCAGTCCAGCGAGTACGCGATGCTGATCGATAAGGGCCGACTCGATTATCTGCCCAATCCGGAAGTGCTGCAGCGCGACTTTGTGCCGGACGGGGAGCAGTATCTCGTGGCTGCCCGGATCAGCGGCCAGGCAAAGAGTGCATTCCCTGACGGGTATGAAGGGACGGAAAACCCGCTGAAGGAGGCAGACAACATCAATGTCATCTTGGTGGCGGATACGGACATCCTTTCCGATCGTCTGTGGGTACGGGTGGAGGAGTTTTTCGGATCCAGAATTGCAACGCCGTGGGCGGATAACGGCAGCTTCCTGTTCAATGCCATTGATAATCTCAGTGGTAGCGAGGACCTGATCGGGCTGCGTACGCGGGGCACGTTCCATCGGCCGTTCACCGTGGTGGCCGACCTCAAGCGTCGTGCAGAGGATCGTTTTCGTGATAGTGAGAAGCGGCTGACCGCGCAATTGCAGGAACTGGAGAGCAAGCTCAACGAATTGAACCAGGCGGGCGAGAATGTCATCGCACTCAGCGAGGAACAGCGTCAGGAACTGGAACGATTCCAGCAGGAGAAACTGAAAATCCGTCGTGAACTGCGCGATGTGCAGCATAACCTGGAGAAGGATATTGAGCAGTTGGGCACAATGCTGAAGATCTTCAACATTGGTTTTGTGCCGCTGCTGATTTCGGTAATTGCACTGGTGGTTGCCCTGCGTCGCAAGCATGGCAGCCGTGCCCTGAAACCGGCATCGGAGGGTGCTCCGTCATGAAGAAACAGCCGCTCCTCATCCTCGCCGCCCTGGCCATCGTGCTGGTGTTGCTGGGCATGTTCAGCGCGCAGAAGCAGCAGCCTACGGGCACGCTGGCGGATGTACGCCAACCGGTGTTCCCGGACCTGAAGCAGACCCTGGCGGATGTGCAGGGTGTGACCATCCGGGAGGCGGGCAACAAGGTGCTGCTGGAAGCCCGTCAGCAGGACGGGGGCTGGGTGGCCGCCAACAAGGGCGGGTATCCCGTGCAGACCACCAAACTTCGTGAACTGCTGGAGGCGCTCGCGGAAGCAGAGTTTCAGGAAGCAAAAACCAGTAATTCAGAGCAGTACCACCATCTTGGTTTGCGTGACACCGGGGATGCAGGCAGTGAAGCGTTGCGGATCACCGTGGAGCGCGCGGAGCGCGATGCACTGGATATCCTGATCGGCAAGCAGGCCGCCGGATGGAACACCAGCTACGCACGGCTGTTGTCAGACCCGCGTAGCTGGGTGCTGGATCGCGAGATTCGCGTTGAGAAAAAAGCGGTGGACTGGATCGAACCGGAGGTTATCGATATTGACCTGGAGCGCGTACAGCGCGTGGAGCACGTGGCGCCGGATGGCGAAAGACTTCTCATCAGCAAGGAAAGCCCGGACCAGCCTCTGTTCGATGTGGCTGAACTGCCTGAAGGGCACGTACTCACGTATGAGGCTGTGCCGGAAGTCATCGCCGATGTGATCGATAACCTGCGTTTGGAAGATGTGGTGCCTGCCGATGGTTTTCAGTGGGATGATGCCAATACCTATCGGGGGACCTTCCGCACGTTTGATGGCCTGGTGATTTCCAGTCGGGCGCTAAAGCGGGACGAGGAGCATTTTGTCTCGCTGGATGTGACCTACGATGCCGCCAGTCGCTGGCGGGATCCTGCGAAAGCGACCGCGCCGGAAGCCGCGGATTCTGCTGCGTCGGAGTCTGCCGATGAGGGCGCGGAGACTTCGGATGAACCAGAAGAGCAAGTAGCTGAAGAAAGCGAAGCGGATGCCGTGAATGTGGACGCAGAAGCTGTTGGCGATGAAGACGATGGCGCCTCTGCTGCCTCCAGTGTGCTGCCCAGTGAGGAAACTGTACAGGCGGAAGCAGCGGCACTGCAGCGCAAACTGCGTGGCTGGGTGTTCCGGATACCGGAATACCGTTACAAGGGATTCATCAAGCGGATTGGCGAGATCGTCAAGCCCGAGGAAACAGCCAGCGAAGGGGATCCCGCCGGGGGCGAGGCGCCGGCGCAGTCTCCCGGCTGATATTGGCGGCTGTGCCCGTGCGAATATCCTTCCCCCGCGTCGCGTTGCCAACGGAAATCGGTCGTCACACCGGGAGGAGGGCGCCATGAGCGCAGTGCTGGATGTGCGCGCGGGTCCGGATGCGCTGCGTGCGCTGGAAAATCATGGTCTGCGGCCCGGTGATGTGCGGGTCATGGTGGGGGCTTCCGGCGGACCGAAATGGCTGGTCCTGAATGGGCTGGACCGCCATTTGATGCAGCATTTTCTCCCCGCCATGCAGGCGCCCGTGCACCTGCTGGGTTCTTCCATCGGCACGTGGCGCTTTGCCTGTTGGGCGCAGGAAAATCCGTTGGCGGCCTACGGGAGATTTCAGGAAGCCTATCTGGCGCAACGCTATCCCGAGAAAGTCACCGCGCGGCAGATCACCGAAAAGAGCTACCAGATTCTGGATCACCTGCTGGGTGAGACGGGCATTGCGGAGATTCTCGACAACAGGCGCTTACGCAGTAACATCGTCACCGTGCGCGGCCGCCACCTGGTGCAGGCGGATCACAAGTTCCTGCTGATGCTCGGGCTGACCTTTGGCGCGATCTCCAACCTCGCGATGCGCCGCCTGCTGGGGCTGAGCTTTGAGCGGGTCTTGTTCCATTCCCGTTCCGAAACCCCGGCACGATTCCATCGCCTTTCCGATCTGCCGACACGCAACGTGGTGCTGACTCCGGCCAATCTGCGCAGTGCGCTGATGGCGTCCGCTTCGATTCCAGGCGTGCTCGCAGCGGTGCGGGGCATTCCCGGGGCGCCACACGGTACCTACTATGATGGCGGTGTGACGGACTATCACTTTGACATCCCTTTTCACCAGTCTGACGGGCTGGTGTTCTATCCGCATTTTTATCCGCGCATCACACCGGGTTGGTTCGACAAGATGTTGCGCTGGCGTGGCCCGTCGCGTGAGCACTACCGCAACGTCTTGCTGGTCGCGCCGTCGGCCTCCTTTGTGGCATCGCTACCCCATGGGAAAATTCCGGATCGCAACGATTTCTTCAAGCTCGATGATGAGGCTCGTGTCGCCTACTGGCAGCAGGTCATAGATGCCAGTCAGGCGCTGGGTGATGCGTTTGGTGAATTGATGGAAAGGCAGCGATTCGCGGCGGTGGCGCGGCCGCTTTGAGCGAGGAACACCCCATGCTGTGGCAGCATTGGGTCACTGCATTCGCATTGTTTGCGCTCTTCTATTTCGGTTTCACGCAACCGCTTGCACAGCGGGTCTGCCAGCACTTGCGCGGTCGCCGGTTCACGATCCGGCTGGGCACCCCCTGGCATGCGGGCGACCCGGAGCAGCGCTGGGATGTGTTGTACAGTGTGCTGAGTTTTATGGCGGCGCTGGCACTGTCCGCGTTCTGCTTTGAGCAGGTCATTCAGGCCGGATGGCTGCCGCCCGCTGGCAGGATCGGACAGTAAACGCCCAGGCCGAAAGAGCACTTCAGAATTCCCGTATCCGACCTCCCCGGCAGTGGGAGCGCCTTACGATCTGGCGGTGCTGTTACGGTGCGGCGGCCGATTGGATTTCCTGTTCACCAATCCGGGCTTCCTTGAGCTGCAGGGTGAACAGGCTGTCGTCTTCCTTCTGCTCCAGCCGCAGCGGCAGCCAGTGCCAGGCAGGCACGAACCACATGCGCGTCTCGCGGTCCGAGTCCGGTTCCCGCACGCGGACCACCTCCACGGCCTTCACCGGACCGGCGAACGAGTCGCGCACGGACTCGCCGACGACAGCAAATTCATAGGTCTTGATCCGACCTTTCTCCGCCACTTTGTAGCGCATGTTCTTCTTGCCCGCAGCAAGATCGAGACGGAGTTGCAGGCGCGAGGAAAAGCGGTCCTGTAATCCGGCGGGTGCAGCCTCAGTACGCCTTTCATCTTTATAGGTATGTGTGACCTGGTTTTTGTTCCAGTCGAACTGTTCACGCTGTTCGCGCTTCTTGAACAGCATGGACAGCGTGTAGCGATAGCGCTCCGGTCGCAATCGTCCATCCACATGACGGAACTGGCTGTGCTCCTCGGCGCTGACGACCACCGCCGACAGGGTCTGGGCCGCGTGGTAGGTGCCCCCGTGATCCAGGCTCAGGGTCTCCACCGCTTCCCCGTTCATGCCGGAGTAGCTCGCTTCATAGACGGCCCGGTAGACGGGTAGCGGTGGTTTCTCGTCTCCAGGGCGTGCCAGTTCGGCGGCACTGGCCTGCCCGACCAGCGCGACGAACAGCAGCCAGATAAGCAGGATTTTTTCGGGTCTCAGAAACTGGTTCATTGCATCTCCTCAGTCCATCGGACGCCACTCGCGGGCAGGAGTTCCCCATCCAGCCTGGCGGCACCCTCCGCGTACACCAGTCGCCCGGCACAGTACCAGCGCACGGCGAGCGGGTACATGCGATGCTCCAGTGCCTGCACACGCGTGGCCAGCGTGGACTCCGTGTCCTCCGGCTGTACCGGGAGCCGGCCCTGCAGCACTGCCGGCCCACCATCGAGATCGGTCGTGACAAAGTGAATGGTGGTGCCGTGCTCCCGGTCACCGGCTTCCAGCGCACGCCGGTGCGTGTGCAGCCCGGGGTAGAGCGGCAACAGGGAGGGATGAATGTTGAGCATGCGGCCCAGATAACGCGCGATGAAGGGATCCCCCAGAATGCGCATGAAGCCAGCCAATACCAGCAGGTCTGGCGCATAGGTGTCGATGGCGGCAGCCAGTGCCTGATCGAACCCGGCCCGGTCGCTGAACGACTGATGGTCCACGCAGGTTGTTGCGATGCCGGCCTGCTTGGCCCGTTGCAGTGCCCGCGCCCGGGGTCGGTTGCTCACTACGCCAACGATGTCACCGCCCAGGTCTGCTGCGTGTTGGCTGTCGATCAGTGCCTGCAGGTTGCTGCCTTCCCCGGAGACCAGCACCACGATGCGTGGTGTTGCTTTGCTACTCATGAGTCAGTGAAATGGACGCGGCCTGATTCTGTTCCAGTGGCAGCGACGATGTGCCCACAGTGCCATGCCTGCTCCCCAGCGGAATGCAGCAGGTCGATAGCGCGCGATCCCTGCTCTGCCGGTACCACCAGCACCATGCCCACACCACAGTTGAAGGTGCGCAGCATTTCCTCTGGCGCCACGTTCCCCTGCTTCTGCAGCCAGTCAAAGATGGCCGGCGGGCTCCAGGAGGTCGGATTGATGTGTGCATCCACGCCGTCCGGCAGCACCCGGGGCAGGTTTTCCGGCAGGCCGCCGCCGGTAATGTGGGCTGCGGCGTGCAGTGGTACTTCTTCCATCATGGCGCGGACGGCGCGGACGTAGATGCGGGTGGGTTCCAGCAGGGCGTCCATCAGGGGGCGGTCACCCAGGTGCGCATCGACGGGCGTCTGGCTCACCTCCAGAATCTTGCGGATGAGGGAGTAGCCGTTGGAGTGGGGGCCGGAGGAGGCCAGTGCGATCAGCGCGTCTCCATCGCGCACCTGCTCGCCGGTGATCATCCGGCTGCGTTCCACGACGCCCACCGAAAAGCCGGCGACATCATAGTCACCGGCGGAGTACATGCCCGGCATTTCAGCGGTTTCGCCGCCGACCAGTGCGCATCCTGCCATTTCACAGCCGTCGGCCACCCCCGCGACCAGTTCCGCCGCGTGGTCGATGTCGAGCCGACCGGTGGCGTAATAGTCCAGGAAAAACAGCGGTTCAGCACCGGTGACCAGCAGATCGTTGACGCACATGGCGACCAGATCAATACCAACACCGCGATGGCGATCCTGCTCGATAGCCAGGCGCAGCTTGGTCCCGACGCCGTCTGTGCTGGAAACCAGCACCGGTTCAGTGTACCCCGGCGGAATGGCGCAGAATGCACCAAAGCCCCCGATGCCGGTCAGGACTTCCGGACGGCGGGTGCGGGCGGCGAGCGGGCCGATCCGCCGCACCAGTTCATTTCCGGCATCAATATCGACGCCGGCCGCCCGGTAGGAAAGGCCGGCGGCGGGCTTGGATGGATCAGACATGCGAGACATTCCCCGGTACCGGCATCTGGATGGATGCCAGCAATGGCTTGCGGTAATTCACGAGGCCGCTATTCTAGCGCGAACTTCCTGAGCGAGTCGTCCATTCCATGTCTCAATCGTGGTGCTTTCCGGCCTTTCCCGCGGCGCAGCGGCCGTTTCTGCTGGTGGTTTGCCTGCTTGCAGTCCTGATTTCACCCCTCCAGGTGCATGCTGCGGAGGTTGTGGGGCTGACTGAATTCTCCAGCCTGGTCGCCTCCCGCAGTGAAGAGGACCGTGCCCGGCTTGCGCGCCGCGGCCTCGCCGAGGTGGTGGTGCGTCTGTCCGGCAGCAGCAGCGTGCTGTCGGAGCCGGCCATCATGGATGCCATGGGTCGTGCAGAAAGTTTTCTGGTCCGCTCGCGCTATGAGTCGACTCAGTACACGCTGAAGGATGACTCCGGCGTCGAACGTCCCGCCGACCGTTTGATCCTGACCTTCAGTCAGGCGGGGATCGATCAGCTGCTGGCCGGTGCCGGGCTGCCGCACTGGGGCAAGAACCGCCCGGAGGTACTGGCCTGGGTGGTCTTCCAGGACGGCGGGAACGAAGACTGGATTACGGGGACCGGTCAGCCGGTGGGCGCCTGGCTGGACGCGCAGGCGAAACGCCGCGGTTTGCCATTGCGCTTCCCGTTGCTGGATCTCAGCGACCAGATGGCGGTATCGGCAGGCACCATCCGTCAGCAACAGGCGGCGGATATCGAATCGGCGTCACGGCGATACGGGGTGGATCACATACTCGCCGGCATCGTCACCCCGACCGCTGGCGGGTTTCGGGGGCGCTGGCTGGTACTGGTGCGTGGTGAGCCGGTGCGTCTGGATGAGCAGGCGGGTTCACTGGATGAGCTCACCGCCGTGGTCGTGGGTGCGATGGCGGATCGCATGGCCGCGCGCTACGCCGTGCGGACTTCGGACGGCAGCCTGACCCGCCTGCAACTGACCATCGAGAATCTGGAAACGCTGGGCGATTACGCCCGTCTGGACGCGACACTGGCGAAGATGGCGCCGGTCAAGAAAGCAACGCTGTCCGAGGTGCGTGGTGCAACAGTTATCTACCGGCTGGAGATCGAGGGCAGCACACGCCAGTTTGTGGATCTGCTCGCACTGAACCGGCATCTCAACCCGACCTTCGAGCCGGAACAGGACAGTGCTGAACTCTGGCGTCTGCATTACCGGTACGTACCCTGAGCCATGAGTGAACCACTGAAGGCCTCTGACATGTTGCCAGTGCCGGTCAGCAAGCCCCTGCTGTTCGGGTCGCTGGCCGGCCTGATCCTCCTGATCTGGCTGCTGGAGCCCATTCTTGCACCGTTCCTGATCGGCGTTGCGCTGGCTTACCTGGGTGATCCGATCGTCGACCGCATGGAGGCGCGCGGACTCTCGCGGACGCTGGGCGTCTGCATCGTGTTCCTGGTGCTGACGCTGCTGAGTGTGTTGATGCTGTTCCTGCTCGTGCCAATGCTGGTCAAGCAGCTGGCGCTGCTGCAGTCGAGCCTGCCGCTCATGGTGGAGTGGCTGCAGGGCCGGGTGGTGCCGTGGGTCGAGCGCACATTCGACCTGCAGGTGGACTGGCTTGAGCCCGCACGCCTGCGCGAGTTGCTGACCAGCGGTTTTGGTGGCGCGATGGAATTCTGGGGGCCGCTGGTCAAGCGGATTTCACAATCGGGCATGGCGATGGTGGGCTGGTTCATCAACCTCGGCCTGGTGCCGGTCGTGACCTTCTACCTGCTGCGCGACTGGGATGATCTCATTGCGCGCATCCGGCATTTCATTCCGCGCCGATACGAGCCGAAGTGCGTACAGCTGGCGCTGGAGTGTGATGAAGTGATTTCCGCTTTCGTCCGCGGTCAGCTGCTGGTGATGATTACGCTGGGTGTGTTTTACAGCATCGGGCTCATGGTGGTGGGCCTCAATCTGGCCCTGCTGATCGGCATGCTCGCCGGTCTGGCGGGCGTGGTGCCGTATCTTGGTTTCGTGGTGGGTGTCGGTGCGGCCGGGATCGCCGCGCTGGTCCAGTTCCCGGACCTGTTGCATGTCGTGCTGGTGCTGCTGGTGTTCGGCGCCGGTCAGGCACTGGAATCCATGATCCTGACACCGCTGCTGGTGGGTGACCGCATTGGTTTGCATCCGGTTGCGGTGATTTTTGCGGTGCTTGCCGGTGGCCAGTTGTTCGGTGTGACCGGTGTGCTGCTGGCGCTGCCGGTGGCCGCGGTGCTTGCGGTGATGTTTCGCCACCTGAAAGCACAATACCTGAGCAGTGACTGGTACCTGCACATGAACCGCCCGCCCGGGGAAGTGTCGGTGGCGGAGCCGGACACCCTTGTCGTGGCTGATACGCCCTCCCCGGCCCGGGATGCATCCGCCCTCGGGCCGGACGCCGGCGGCAAACAGAAACCGGAGTGAGTAACGGTCTGCAACTGCCACTGGCGATCCCGCTCCGAGAGGATGCCAGTTTCGAGCGCTTTGTGGCCGGCGCCAATGTCGCGCTGGTGACTTCCCTGCAGGAATGGCTGGCGCTCCCGTCGCCGCGGCAGAACTTTTTCATTTGGGGTAGCGCGGGCAGCGGCCGGTCACACCTGCTCCAGGCGGTCTGCCGGCGGGCCGAGGCGCAGGGTGTGGCCTACGCCTACGTGCCGCTGGATGGCACGTTGCCGGTGGCTCCGGACATGTTGGAGGGGCTCGGACATTACCCCCTGGTGGTGCTCGATGACCTGCATCATGTGCTGGAAGACGCCGAGTGGTCGGAAGCATTGTTCCAACTGTTCAATGAGAGTCTGGATGCGGGGGGCAGCCTGCTGGTCTCCGC
>JBFKXW010000027.1:0-14636 GCA_041637915.1 Pseudomonadales bacterium
GGGCAGGCGCCGCGCCACACACCCTGCACACGGAGACCATTGACCATGCTGACTGTCCATCACCTGGAGCATTCCCGCTCACAGCGCGTCCTGTGGATGCTGGAGGAACTTGGCGTGGACTACGACATCCGTGCCTACGCGCGCGATGCGAAGACCCGCCTGGCACCGCCCGAATTAAAGGCCGTACATCCACTCGGCAAGTCGCCGGTCATTACGGATGGGGAGCACACGATTGCAGAGACCGGTGCCATCATTGAGTACCTGCTGGACACCTATGGGGACGGTCGCCTGCGTCCTGCACCCGGGTCCGCTGATTACCTGCAGTATCGCTACTGGCTGCATGCCGCGGAGGGCTCGATCATGCCCTTGCTGGTGATGAAGCTGGTGTTCAATGCAACGACCGAGAAGCCGGTGCCGTTTTTTATTCGCCCGATTACCGGCGCGGTCGCCAAGCAGGTGGGCAAGGCGTACATCGACCCCGCAATCGAAAGTGCCATGGCGCTGATGGAAGACACCCTGAGCCGGCAGGAATGGTTCGCCGGCGATGCACTGACCGGCGCGGACGTCATGATGAGTTTCCCGGTGCAGGCGGCGTTCGTACGCTCCGCGAAGCCAGCGGATTTTCCGAAACTGGCAGCTTTCCTGGAACGTGTTGAGGCGCGACCGGCCTACCGGAAAGCGCTGGAAAAAGGCGGCCCCTACTCCCTCATGGGCTGAGAAATCCGCCCAGGAGCCGGTCCTTGCGCGACCAACGTTGCGTCAGCCAGTCCCGTAGCGTCGCGCGTTGATCGCAGCCGGTTTGCATAAAAGGCAGGTCGGCGCGCGGAATGAACTCGCACTGCATGCGCACCACCGGATGGCGGCCGGCCAGGAAGTCCCACAAACGGGCGGGTCGCTGCGGATACTGGATGGTCAGATCGAGAATGCCGGTCAGATCGTCTCCCATGATTTGCAGCAGGTTGTACATGCCACCGGTGCGTGGGCTCAACAGATGCTCGTAGGCAGATTGGCTGCGTCGGGCTTTTTCTTCCGTGTGGCGGGTGCCTTCCGGAAAATTCATGAGGGTGCCCGGTTGGTTGCGCAGTGCCAGACAGGCGCGATGAATCTGCGCTGCGTCGAGATCCCGCAAGGCGCTGTTGTTTTGCAGTTGTTCCGGCGAGTAGCGACGCAACATCGGGTAACCATACGCCCAGCAGATCAAACCGATTACCGGGACATAGAGCAGTTCCCGTTTGGCCAGCCACTTCAGTGGCGGGGTCCGATAGACCACCGCATGCTGCAGCAGCAGGATATCTGCCCAGCTCTGATGGTTGGCGATGACGATGCAGCTGCCGGACACTTCCGGAGGCGGCGTGCCGCGCCACTCAATCTGCACGCCGGAGATGAAACGCCATACCAGCGTGTCGCCGGCAATGGCAGCGACCGCCAGCCATTCCATGATCTGACGGATGAAACGCTGTACGGATGGGATCGGCAGCAGTGCGCGCAACAGGGCGAACAGCGTAACGGGAATGACCCAGAAGCTGAGATTGAGCGCCAGCAGTGTCATCGCCAGTGCGGCGCGCAGATTCTTCACAGGGAATGGAAATTGCCAGACTGCGCTCAGTATATGAGACTGGAGCGACCTGCACCATGAACCCTGTGGATTGAAAGTGAGCCCATTGTGCTGTTTCACCGAAATGTTGTTACCCCCCTGCTTTGTGTGCTCGCGTTGATGCATACGTCAGCCGTGAACGCCTTTGACTGGAATGCCTGTGATGAAGAGCACCGGTTCCCAGCCGAGGCGTTTGAGCGCGAGTCGGGGAAACTGCTGTACACGGAATCCCATCGGCAGTGCCGGGTGGCGGGTCAGCTTCGGTACGCACTGATGGAGTACCACAGTCCGGATGGGGACGCCCTCGCCAGGAAGTGGCTGGATTACCGACAAGGTGCGGCTACACCGGATTTCCAGCTGGAGGACCTGCGCAGTGGCTACAGTGAGGGTGCACGCCGCAAGGGGGATCGGGTGGAACTCAATCGGCGCATGACTGCACGGGCGAAGACCGAGCGAAATTCATTCTCGGTGCCGGACAACGCGGTCATTGATTCCGGTTTTGACGAATTCGTGCGGGCAAATATCGACCGCTTGCGTGATGGCAAGACGGTGCGTCTGAAGTTTCTGGTTGCCGGCGAGCTCGACCGCTTTTCCTTCAAGGCGCATGGCCTGGAGAAAACCCGCTGGCAGGGCCGCGACGCCTTTCATCTTCGGGTCGAACATGACTCTTTTCTGGTGCGGATGCTGCTGGCTCCCATTCTCCTCTGGTATGACGCGGAGTCGCTGCGACTGCTGGAGTACCAGGGTATCTCCAACATCAAGTCAGCGCGTGGCGATCGCTACGACGCCCGTATCGTCTACCCGCCGGAAAGCCGGCGTGTCGAGCGCGTTGTTCCGGCTAAGTCTGCGCCAGCACCAGAGTGATCCGGGCGCAACAGGTTCCGTGCTGGTACAGGTCAAAGCGCAGATCGACCTGACCTTCGGTCGTTTCCGAGAGCGCCGTCAGGTGCACTGCAAAGGAATGCGCCAGTTCCACGTAGTTGCGAAAACGCGCCTTGCCGTGCATGCAGGCCCACGGTGGTTTCGTGGCCTGGCGGTATCCGCGCTGCAGAAGCACCGCGTGCGCCGCCTGGTACGCGCAATCGAGCAATTGCGCCGCATTCACGTGATCGCCGGAACCGGTGTGATAAGGATGGCCGGGGTAAAAGCCATCCTCGTGGGTCAGCCGCGCGAGGCAGCAGGATGTTGAATCCTGCCAGGACGTGATGCGTATCGCGTCCGCGGCGCAGCCGGCCTCTGCAGCTGTTGCCGGTGTGAATACTGTCTCGTCGGCGGGATCCGGATGCACGGTTTTCCGTTGGCTGCGCCAGGCATCGAAATCGCGGTTTCTGAAGATGACGCCTTTGCCGGAGATCTGGTATATCTCTGCACCGGATGCTGCCTTTGCCGTCACGGCATAGGCGGCCGCCTGATCCTGCAGTCGCGATTCACACTGCGCCAGGGTCGGATAGGTGTCACCCGCGGCGGTGCCGCTGTACGTCCAGTCCATGCCGGTCAGCGCAGTACAGGTGTTCTCACTGAGCATGCCGACGGCAATGCCGGCATAAACGCCGGAGAAATAGGCATATTTTTCGGCGACCACAGGATGCCAGCACGGCAGGTGCAGCCAGGGCCACCGGGCAGGGTCCGGGTCGTACTCCAGCTGACACTGTGTCTGGTCTTGCACCGTGGTCTGGCGGACCAGGCTGTCTGCATAGGGGAACATGGCGGAATCTGTTGCGCGCGGACCTCTTCGCATCCTACCCGATAAAGCGCCTCCGCTCGCGCGGGACATGACCTGACGACGTTGCTCAGGCGGCGCGGGACAGTATGGCGAGGTCGACCGGTTGCAGGTCTATGGTTTCCAGCACCTCGATCTCCTCCAGGTGCAGGGCCCATGCAGGGGTCGCAGGTGCCCGTTGGGAAGTCTCCTCCGCATGAGCAATTGCCGCTTCACAGGCGCGTGATTCTGCCAGGACTTCCGAGATCCAGTCTCTTTCGCCGCAATACTGGCGGGCACTTTCAGAGCCCTGCGCTGCGAAGCTGGGCGATCTCTCCAGGTACTTCCGGAACAAGTGCATCGACGCCTCATCTGCGGAGCACTCAGAGCACTCCAGCGTCGGGAGTACGCCCTCGTTTCGGCAATGAAAATACGCCGGGCCGGATGCCACGGGCCGGAGCCATGGGTCGTCCGCAGGCGAGAAAGGATCTTCCGGCTCCTGCGCCAGAGGGACTTCCTGCCGCGCAGGGCGCCGGCAGACCCGTGCCTCGGCCCAGATGCGTGCATCGCGTTCGATGGCTTCGAAGCGCGCGCGGCTCACGGATAACAGTTCGATTTCCTCCACCAGAAGGGGTTGCGACAGAGCGGAACCACAGGAGTCAAAGCTGTCCGGCCAGTCGGGTCGTTGGCTGGCAGGTGTGGGGCTGGATTCGATGGAAATGAGTGCGGATACGGGTGGCGGACACGCCGGCTCTGTGATGGCCGGACGTGGTTGCATGTAGGCTTCGATAATCATGGCAGGGTTCCCCTCGAATCCCGAAGCGTCCCTGCCTGTGAGTGGTTTTCCTCAGATTCGGCCATTCGGGCGGAAAATGCCAGCCGGGGCATGCTCCGTCGGCCAGATCGCTGGAACCGGCCTGCCGTTTCGGACTTTCACCGATTCTACTTACATCCCGCCCAGCAAGCCGGAAAGGAAGCCGCCGCCATCCGGGGCTCCTGCCGTCGGGTCATCACCGGCCCCGGGGTCTGGCGTGGCTGGCGAAAACGCCGGTGCGTCCGGCTCCGGGCCAGCGGCCGGCGGTGCAAAGCCGGCGGTCGGATCCGGATCCGTACCGTCGGGAAGCGAGGAGTCCTCCACCCTGCCCAGGGCCGCCAGCAACGGATCTTCCACACTGACGTTGGCGAGGCAGTTCAGAGCGGCTTCGACATCCTCCACTTCATCGCAGGACTTTACCCTGGATTCGAAGCGCGCCCGTTCACGTTCCGGGTCAATCAGGCGGTCTTCCAGCGCCGTGTCCACAGATACTTCGGGTGCCGCCAGCAGAGTGCCGGAGCCCAGCGCCAGGCTGAGCGCCAGAGCGGGTATCCAAGCCACGTGGTTGCGTTGATGCAGGTGCGGACGTTTCATTTCCATGGGTACCTCCGAGAGCGTCGATCCACTCGTCATGTACAGATTGCCTCATCAAACCCCACCTTAGGCACTGCCTGCGGAAACGCAATCGTAGAAAATGCGGACATCGCGCGCTGCCGCCGCTTCCGTCTTCGGCGGTATGGCTTCTGGCATGCTGGGGCGTGTGAAATGTAGGGCGTCCCCAATTCCTCAGAGGCGGTCAATTTTCTCCAGATGGTCGAAAAAGGCCTCTTGCTCCAGCCGGTTGCGGGCGTCCAGCTTGAACGCGTTGTGAAACATGATCTGTAGGGTCGTCTTGCCGTCGCTGATCCGGACGTTGTAGCCATCCGCGTCACCGCTTGCGGTCATGCCGTCGAGTACCATCCCATTGGTCACGGGTTCTCCCCGCTCCAGGATCTTCTGAAACACGCGCAGTGCCTGCCGTACGACGATTTTATCCATGTGCCCTGCTCTTTCCGTTCAACTTGTTGCTACTTCGATTGGCTTCGTGTGGATCAGTTCCTCAACGCGCGGCCCGGTCGTGTGGTTGAGACAGGTTCAGGTCCGGGCCCAGCGGTACGATCCGGGTCGGATTGATGGTGTGATGGCTGTAGTAATAGTGCCGCTGGATGTGGGCGAAGTGGACGGTTTCGGCGATGCCCGGCTGCTGGTACAGGTCACGCAGGTAACCAGACAGGTGCGCATAGTCGGCAATGCGCCGCAGGTTGCATTTGAAATGTCCGAAATACACCGCGTCGAAGCGGACCAGCGTGGTGAACAACCGCCAGTCGGTCTCCGTGATCGTGTCTCCGTGCAGGTAGCGCCGGTCCGCGAGACGTTCGTTCAGCTCATCCAGAGCATCGAACAGCGTACGGCAGGCCTTCTCATAGGCGGATTGTTGCGTGGCAAAACCGGCCTTGTACACGCCATTGTTGACGTCATGATAAATCCGCTCGTTCCAGTGCGTGATGTCTGGCACCAGCGCGTCCGGACGCAGATTGACGCGGCTGGCGCCGATGCCATCAAAGCAGGTGTTGAGCATGCACATCAGGTCGGCGGACTCGTTACTCACGATGGTGCTCTGTTTTCGGTCCCAGAGCAGGGGCACGGTGACCCGTCCGGAATAGGAGGCGTTCGCCCGGGTGTACAGTTCGTGCAGGCATTGCGCGCCGAACAGGTCGTCGCGCGTGTTCACGCCGGCAAAACCACTCTCGTGAAACTCCCAGCCATTCCCGAGCATGTCCGGGTGTACGATGGAGAGACCGATCAGTGTTTCCAGTTTTTTCAGTTTGCGCACGATCAGAATACGGCTCGCCCACGGGCAGGCCAGCGACACGTACAGGTGATAACGATCCGGTTCTGCCTGGAAGCCGCCCTCTCCGGTGGGACCGGGCGAGCCGTCCGGCGTGATCCAGTGGCGAAACTGCGCGTCCTCCCGGATGAACTCACCCTCCGACGCCTCGGTGTCATACCACTGGTCCTTCCAGGTGCCGTTTACGAGTAATCCCATGCCAATTCACTCCTCCCGCGCGCGGGTGATCGCCTGCGTTTCCGCCACCTTACGGGACCGTTCACTCACCCGCCAGCGAGGCGACGGCGGCTGCTCGATCATCTGACAGGTCCGATGATTCGCCTGCAGGATCAGCGCCTGAATGTCCTGCGCCTCCGGCAGGTTTTTCCAGTACTTGCGAGGCATCTCTGCGCACATGGCATCCACTTTCAGGCGTGCGGGATTGAAGATGCTGCGGTAGTAGGTGCGCCAGAGCGGTTCCAGTGGGTCCGCGGGCCCGGCCGGCCGTTCCGGGCAGCCGCGCTCCAGTTGCAGGCTTTGTCCGTCCCAGCGGGCGCTACCCCTGGGGGTGAACAGGGTCCAGTGCATGCCGGTGAACCGGCGCGCAAAGAAAGGTGCCACCCGTTGGACGATGAAATGATCAGGCTCGAACCAGGCCACGTATTCTTCCCCGGTTGGCGTGTCCAACGCATCGGATGGGTCGGGCGTGACCGCCTGAAACCGCACGAATGCCTTCATCTTGTGGATGTCGCGGTGGACACTTTTCTGCATGCGCTCGAGCGTCTGCACCAGCGGGTCTGCCGGTTGCGACAGCAGCGAGCGGCTCTCAAAACGGATCCGCCAGGCCGCCTGGTACAGGAGGCCCCAGCGTTGCGGGTCCTGGTGGCAGGCGACCGTTGCCGCGAGATCCACAAACGCGCGCGGCATGTTGACCGGCCGGCCCCCGCTTGCAGGGGGCGGCGGGGCAGATCCCGTTGCTGTTTCACCGAACAAGCCCAGCTGGCTGTCACCGCAGGACCAGTGCACCTGGTCAGGCGGCAGACCCGCCTGCAGGCAGTTGCGCACCTGTGTGCGCCAAGCCGCGAAACCCGGCGGCGGTTGCCCGGCGGTCACAGCAGGGACATCTGCCGGACCTCGCCGTGCAGCAGGCGCTGTCGCGGATCCGGACTTTGCAGGAGGGCATCATCCGGCTGATGGTCCGGTAGCTCGATGAAGGGGCCGGCTTTGCGCAGGGAGATACGCAGTCCGCGCAGGTCGCCCGCTCGCAGGGTCTGGAAGCGCCGTGCTTGCAGAATGCGCCGGGCACCCACGGTCCCAATCCCGGGCACGCGCAGCAGGGCCTCCCGGCTGGCACGGTTGAGGTCGACCGGAAAAAAACCGCGGTGGCGCAGCGCCCAGGCCAGTTTCGGGTCGAGCTCCAGATCGAGCATGCCGTCCGGACGTTCGTCGGGCCCGATGATCTCCTCCAGCGAGAACTGGTAAAAACGCATCAGCCAGTCAGCCTGATAGAGTCGGTGTTCGCGCCAGAGCGGTGGCGGTTTGGCCGGTAAGGCCTCGGCGGCATTCGGAATCGGGCTGAAGGCCGAGTAATACACACGCCGCATGGCAAAGCCGTCATAGAGGGCGCGCGAAGCGGTCAGAATACGAGCATCATTTTCCTGATCGGCGCCCACGATCATTTGCGTGCTCTGACCGGCTGGCGCATACGACTTCACTGCCACGCGGGGTTTGGCCGCCGGTGCGGAGCGAATGTTCCTCTCGCGGTGTTTTTGGCTTTCACGTGCCTCCTGAATATGGCTGCGCAGCACGGCCATCGAGCCCTGAATACTGCGTGCGCTCTTCTCCGGTGCCAGCTTGCGCAGGGAGGTCTCTGAGGGGAGTTCCACATTGATGCTCAAGCGGTCTGCGTATCGACCAGCCTCCGCCAGCAGCTCCGGGCTGGCCTCCGGAATGGTTTTCAGGTGAATGTAGCCCCGGAAATGCTGTGCGCGCAGCAGCCGCGCGACATCGATCAGTTGCTCCATGGTGTAATCCGGCGACTGGATAATGCCAGAGCTCAGAAACAGACCTTCAATGTAATTGCGTTTGTAGAAATCCAGCGTCAGGCGGGCCACCTCCTGACTGCTGAATCGTGCCCGGCGCACCGGGCTGGAAATACGGTTAATGCAATAGCTGCAATCGTACAGGCAGAAATTGGTGAGCAGAATCTTGAGCAGGGAGATACAGCGGCCATCGGGTGCATAACTATGACAGATGCCCATGCCGCCGGTGGAACCGATGCCCTGCGTGCCCCGCGAGTCGCGACGCGAGCTCCCGCTGCTGGCACAGGAGGCATCATACTTGGCAGCGTCTGCGAGGATGGTGAGCTTGGCTTGCAGGTCCACGTCATTCCGGATGAATTACTGTATGCATGTACAGTAGCAGCGAGAAGCGGCGGAATGCAACGGCACCGCGGCAGGAAATATCGTCTACAAGCCGCGTTGTGTCATGCAACTGTGATACCCGAGACATCGTTTACACAATAAGGCATTTGAGGGAGACCCACAGATGCCCTGGGGAGAGTGTAAACCGATGGATGAACGACTCAGATTGGTTGCCAGGCTTCTTGAGGGTGAGCCCATGGCCCGGGTCTGCCGGGAGTGCGGGGTCTCCCGACCGACGGGCCACAAGATCTTCAAGGGGTGGGTTCATGCTGGGCAACAGGCAGTACGGCCACCCGCTCACCATCACCGATCACAGTTCGCGATACCGACTCGCCTGCGAGGGGCTCGACTCCACCACGTCCAGCTTGGCGTTTGCCATCTTTCAGCAGGCTGTCAAGAACTTCGGCGTGCCCGAGGCCATGCGGGCTGATCATAGCTGCCCGTTCTCATCACCCAATGCCCTGTCCGGGCTCAGCTGACTTTCGATCTGGTGGCTTCGACTCGGTATCCAGCTGCCGCGCATCAAGCCTGGCCACCCTGAGCAGAATGGCCGCCACGAGCGCATGCACCAGGCTATCGGCATGGGGTTTTCGGCTGGCTCCAAACGCCTTCAGTCCGGAGATATCGTAAGCCGGATGACCCTGAGCATCCCTTCCATGACCGGACTGTGCGGGTCACTGGCGGCGGCCGGATCTGCATCAGGAAACGCAGGGTCAATCTCCGCACCGCTTTCGCAGGGCAATGCGTGGTGATCCGCGCGGTCGAGGACCGCAGCCGACAGGTCACTTTCCTCGCCTACGATTTGCAATACTTTGCTCAGGACCACGCCCGGGTCGAGCCCGGACAGCATCCTTTCCTGAGAGACATGTAAACTATGTCCCCGAAAGAAGGTGTAAACCATGGAACCGGTATACACCAAAGCGGAAATGGCGCGCCTGACAGGATTCGAACCTGTGACCCCTGCCTTCGGAGGGCAGTACTCTATCCAGCTGAGCTACAGGCGCGCAGGGACTCCGGAACCGGATGCGCATCATACTGATGCCGATGGGGCGAGTCTACGGCGTCCGCGGGGACGGAGGGTGCCCTCCACCACTGTTTCCGGCGGTGAACGGTGCCTATTACATTGTTTTCGTGGGACTCTTGGTCCACATTGGGTGGGTAATGCAGCACACGGGCGGTGGCAGGCAGTTGGCGAATCCGAAAGAAGAACAAATCGCGGATCAGCCTCGGGAGGAGGCTGGCCCATGGAAAATGCTGGTGGTTGATGACGATGAGTCGGTGCTGACCGTCACCCGGCTGGCCGTCATCGACTTCACCTACCTGGACCGACCGCTGGAAATTCTGTATGCCCGTTCCGGGGCAGAGGCGCGCGACGTGTACGCTGAGCACGCAGACATCGCGCTGATCCTGCTGGACGTGGTCATGGAAAGTGACGAGGCGGGTCTGGAGTTCGCGCGCTTTGTGCGCGAGGAACAGGACAACCGCTACGTGCGGATCATTTTACGCACCGGGCAGGCTGGCCAGTTTTCCATCTCGGAGGTCACCCGCACCTACGACATCAATGATTTCTGCGAGAAGGTCGACCTCACTGCCGACCGTCTGTTTGTCGCTCTCTACACCGCATTGCGTGATCGTGAGTTTCTCTTGCAGCAGGATGCGCTGCGCGATGAAATTGGAAGGAGCCACAAGTACCTGCAGGCGAACAATGAGAAACTTGAGGTGTTCGCCCGCATGGCAAGCCATGATCTGCAGGCGCCATTGCGCAAGCTGGTCTGGCGCCTGGACCGGGCAGAGGAAGCCCTGCAGCCGCTCAGTGGTACCAATGCTGTTGAGCAGGAACTGATTGCAGCACGACGCTGTTGTACCCACATGTCGGCGCTGTTTGATTCCATGATGAAGTATGCGCAGTTGACCGGCACGCGGATTTCCAAGCGCAGTGTGCAGCTAAGTACGGTGCTGACCGAGGCGATCAATAATCTGGAAAGTGACATCCGTCACTGCGGTGGCGTGGTCTCTTTGCCGGACAAAGACGCGACGCTCGTCGGTGAAAGCAATCTGCTCGCTCTGATGTTCCAGAACCTGTTGTCCAACGCGCTGAAAAACACCCGGCCCAACATGGTGCCCATGGTGAATGTTGTGGCGATGTCGGACCAGTTGCCGGGAACCAGCATGGATTGCATTCGCGTGGATGTGACTGATCAGGGGGTCGGGTTTGATCCGGGCCTGGCGGAACTGATCTTCAAGCCCTTTGAGCGCCTGTCCAGCGAAACCGAATACATGGGTGCCGGACTGGGACTGAGCATCGTGCAGCACATCGCCGAGGAGCATGGCGGCGCTGTGCGAGCCACCGGTGAACCGGGGAAGGGTGCAACCTTCAGCGTCTATCTGCCGACCTGACCGCGCTTCAACCGGGAAGTGCATTGGCCACGGAAGTCGGTCTGTTGCGTTCAGAGCGCACGGCAGCGGAAACAACGCGCTGTTGTTTCAGCCATTCCAGCCATTCCTCCATGCCAGCACCGGTTTTCGCCGAGACCCGCAAAACCTGTAGATCCGGGTTGACCTGCCGGGCCCATGCTTCGCACCGATCGATGTCATAATCCAGGTGCGCCAGCAGATCGGTTTTTGTCAGCAGCAGCAGGTCTGCGCTGCGGATCATGTGTGGGTATTTCAGTGGCTTGTCTTCGCCTTCCGTGACGGAAATCAGCGCGACACGCGCCTGCTCACCGAGGTCGAAAAGTGCCGGGCAGACCAGATTGCCGACGTTCTCGATGAACAGCAGGCTCTCCGGTTCCGGGTCCAATTGTTCCAGCGCCCGGGCCACCATGTCGGCCTCCAGGTGACAGCCGGCGCCGGTGTTGATCTGCACCGCTGGGCAGCCGGTTGCCAGAATCCGTCTGGCATCCTGTTCGCTTTCCTGATCTCCCTCGATGACCGCGCAGGAAATCTCCGGGGACAGCGTTTTCAACGTCTGCTCCAGCAGCGTGGTCTTGCCCGAGCCGGGGGAACTCACCAGGTTCAGCGCGGTCAGCTTGCGACCCGCCAGCCAGCCACGATTCCGTTCTGCCAGCAGATCGTTCTTGCGCAGCAGGTTTTGCTCGAGCCGGATCGCGTCGCCGTCGCCGTCGCCGTCGCCGGCATAGGCGTGGGCATGATCGTGGGTGTGATCATGGGTGTGATCATGGGTGTGATCATGGACATGATCGCGCTCATGATCGCGCTCATGAGGGTGCACCTGCCGGATCCGGGTGCCTGCTCCGCCGGGCTCGGTACATCCACAGGTGCCACACATTACGCAGTCTCCATTTCGATCACTTTCAATTCCTCGCCGCCGACGCAGTCAAGCTGATGAGAACCACAGGCGCAGGCGCCACCGAAGCCGTCGTGACGGAAGTCACTGCCGCAGTCGCGACAGTGCCAGCGTCCCGGTGATTCCTCGATTTCCAGCGCGGCACCCTGCAGTGAGGTTCCATCGACACAGACGTCAAAGCAGAATCGCAGCGCATCGGGAATGATTGCGGACAACTTGCCCACCTCCAGCCGCACGCGCGTAACCTGCTGCTCACCGGCATGCTCGCGGACGATGGCCACCACATTGCGTGCGATCCCGAGCTCGTGCACGGCCCCCTCACATTTTCCACAGCCGACACCACCAGTGTGGTTCTACCGGCAGTGGTAATTCCGGAATATCGCACCACTTCCGGTGCGGCAGATAGTAAATGCATTCCTGACATTGCTGCAGGTCTTCGCCGTCTCCAATTCCGTGCGGCGCAAAGCCGCCAATGTCCAGCCGGGCGATCAGGTCGTCGTCTTCCAGTTTGCGCAGTTCCTTCACGATTGCCTGAAATTCCACGTCCGTCTCCGGGAACGGTGTGACCTGCGTCGGCAGGCCTCCCTCCAGCAAGGCCCCGATGAAGCGGCGCAGGCAATCATTCAGCGCTTCCCGCTGGATACGCCGCAGCGTGCCCATGTCGATGGCGAGCGAGCCCTGCAGTTCCAGGAAGGCGCCGGAAACCATCGGTACCTGGGAAATACTGTGTAGCTGACCGTCGGCTTCGAATTCGAGGTTGGTGACACGCTCCATGGCCTGCTCGGCCACCTGTACCAGCGACTGCGGGGCAGGATGCAGCGTGCCGTTCAGCGCATCGGCCAGACTGCGGGCCAGCGCATCAGACATCTCCACCCTGGAGGCGCCATCGGGACGCGCATACGCAGTGACCCGACCACCATCCTGCAGCCGGATCAGCGCGCCGGCCATGACATCCGGCGCGCTGCCGAGCAGCGTCGGCAGTGACGTACCGCCGCCGGCAGCAGACAGGCGTCTGGACAAGGCCTGTGCAGTAGAGGCGTCGAGCGTATTCGAAACCGAAATCAGAAGTGCCAGTTCGGGGTCATCCTGACAGCGCCGCAGCAGCAGGTTCTCCGCTTCACGGAACAGAATGGTTTGACGCGAAAGCGTGATGGCGTCCACCTGTGCCGGCAGCAAATCCACCTCCCAGCCAGCCGTCGCTTCCAGACCGAACAGCCGGCGGGCAAAGCGCAGGCGGGGGCTGTCGCTGCTGTGCACACCGGCACTGCCCGTTTCGAAACAGAGGATTTCGCCATGGGAGAAATCGCCCAGACAGGCCGAGGAAAGCAGGGAAGATTCGCTCAGAGCGCGCTGCAGCCCCTCGCTGTAGGCGGCGTCGTTCAGGTCGATTCTGGCGGATTCTTTCATGCGCGGTCGCTCCCCTTTCAACCTACATAACGTAGCATGTGCGTGGATTTTTCAGCAGATCCTGGGCAATTGCTCGCCACTCAGCAGATCCACCACGCGCGAACCGCCGAGGGCGGTTCGCAGGACCACGCCGGGCGTGCCGGCGGTCACCGTTCCGGCCACGAAAGCCTGCGCTGATTCCGGCACCGATCGGAGCGCCTGTAACGCGGCTTCCACTTCGGGGGCCGGGACCAGCGCGGCAAATACGCCCTCGTTGGCGAGGTAGAGCGGATCCAGCCCGAGCAGTTCCGCAACACCGCGCGTGGCATCCTCGACCCGTAGTTGTGTTTCGACAATCTCGATCCGGGCCGACGAGGCGGCTGAGATTTCATTCAGGATCGCGCCCAGCCCGCCCCGCGTGGCATCGCGCATGCAGCGTAATCCCGTGCAGGCTGTTGCCAGCGCCTGCGTGGCACGGTGCAGGGCGCGGGTGTCGCTGCGGGGCCCGGCCTGCAAAGCCAGGTCATTCCGGGCACACAGGATTGCGGCGCCGTGATTGCCCAGCGGTCCACTCACAACCAGTACATCGCCGGGCCGGGCCGCTGCTGAGGACAGGTGCAGCGAGGCCGGTACCCGTCCGACCCCGGCACTGGTGATGAACATCTTGTCGGCCGCGCCGCGGGCCACCACCTTGGTATCCCCGGTCACGATGCGCACCCCTGCATCCCGGGCATGCTGGCCGATTGAAACGGCCACCCGCTGCAGTGTGTCCAGGGGCAGGCCCTCTTCCAGGATCAGGCCGATACTGAGCGCCAGTGGTTCCGCGCCGCCGCAGGCAAGGTCATTGACGGTGCCGTGCACCGCAAGTGCGCCGATGTCGCCGCCGGGAAAGAACAGTGGATCCACCACGAAGCCATCGGTGGTGAAGGCGAGCCGTTCCCCCGCCTGCAGCGTATCGGCAGGCAGCAGGGCCTGGTCTTCTCTGCCATCCTGTGACGGGTCGCCATAGGCGGGCAGCAATACCTCCTGAATCAGGCGCTGCATGCTGGCACCGCCGCCGCCGTGGGCCAGTGTGATGCGGGGTGTGTCTCTCACGCCACCGGCTCCTGGGCCGGACTGCGCCTGCCAAATCGGTGGTACGCGGCGCAGGCGCCTTCCGAGGAAACCATCAGCGCACCGAGCGGCTGATCCGGCGTACATGCCGTTCCAAACTGCTTGCATTGCCAGGGCTTGATCACGCCTTTCAACACTTCACCGCACTGACAAGCCTTGGGATCGGGAATCCGCACGCCGGGCGTTGCGAAGCGATGCTCCGCATCAAAGCGTTGATAGCCGGCGCGCAGGCGTACGCCCGAGGCATCAATGGAGCCGAGGCCTCGCCATTCGAAAAACTCCCGCAACTCGTATACAGCATGGATGGCATCGAGGGCCGGGTCATTCCCCTGGGTCGCCACGACCCGGGCATACTGATTCTGGACCGCGGCGCGGCCGGCATGAATCTGCTCCAGCAGCATCTGCAGGGACTGGAGCACGTCGAGTGGCTCAA
>JBFKXW010000028.1:0-14616 GCA_041637915.1 Pseudomonadales bacterium
GCGTATGGATGAGGCCATGCATCCGCTGACCCTCCTCGCGGTGGGTCTGTACGGGAAGGTGATGCCCAATCAGAACGGTGCGCCGATTCGCCTGGTGGTGCCCTGGAAGTATGGGTTCAAGTCCATCAAGTCGATTGTGCGAATCCGCCTGCAGAATACGCAACCTGGTACGACCTGGAACAAATCGGCGCCGCACGAGTACGGGTTTTACGCCAACGTGAATCCGGAGGTCGACCACCCGCGCTGGAGCCAGAAGCGCGAGCGTCGGTTGCCCAGCACGTTGTGGAGTCCGAACTACATCGCCACGCGCAAGTTCAACGGGTACGAGGAGCAGGTGGCCTCACTGTATGCGGGCATGAATCTGCGCCAGTATTTCTGACCGGGCATGCGAGGCCCGGGCTCCTGACATTGTTGCAGGCGCGGCGCCAGCCGCGACCACCCCCAAACAAAACTGAAGCCCTCGTATACCCAATGAAGCAGCCATGAATGTTCAGTTCATCGAGCGTCGTCTCAAGCCGATGTTGTTTGTGGCGGGTCTGTTCCCCGGCGTGTTGTGGTTCTACCTGGGATTCAGTAATCAGCTTGGCCCCGATCCGGCCGAAAAGCTGGTGAAGGAACTGGGCGGCTGGGCCATTACCTTTCTCTGGATCACGCTGGCCATCACACCGCTTCGCAAACTGAGTCGCCAGTCCTGGCTGACCCGCCTGCGCAGGATGTTTGGCCTGTTTGCGCTGTTTTACGCCAGCGTGCACTTTCTCTCCTATGCGACGTTCATGCTGGGCTGGAGTCCCGCGCTGCTGGCGGATGATCTGCTGGAGCGACCCTACATCGTGGTGGGCTTTCTGGCCTTGCTGCTGATGATCCCGCTGGGCATCACATCCACCGACGGCTGGCGCCGGCGTCTGAAACGCGACTGGGTGCGGCTGCACAAGCTCGTCTACGTGATCGCAGCGCTGGCCATGATGCACTTTGCCTGGACGGCCAAGGCCGGCTACGGAGAGCAGGCGGTCTATCTGGCGATCCTGCTTGTGCTGATGGCATTCCGGCTGGTGCCGCGCATCCGCGCGCTGTGGGCAGCGGCGCGGGACTAGCTCGCGACTTGTGTCTGCCCGTGCCCTGCCCGGTTAGGGCCTGCACCACTCAGGAAATAGGCGTTCTGAATGTCGACATGGATGTCGTTCAGCCCGAGCTGCAGCTCGTCGAGGAAATCATGCAGCGCACTTTGCGCGAGCTTGCGCACCTCGGCCTCCTGCGTGATGCGCTTGATGCGGGCCACGGAGCGAAGCGGGTCCTCATTGTGTGGCAACAGCATCAGGGCAGACTCCAGCTCGCCCGTGCAGTGCAACACGGAGCGCGGAAAGCTCGCACTCTGCATCAGGAATCGCAACACATCAGCCCGGCGTACGGATACCTGCATTTCCCGCCGGTACATCTGGTAGCCGGTCAGTGATTTCAGCACGCTCATCCACTGGATGTTGTCGAACGGACGCAGTTCGGGCGCATCTTCGGCAAGCAGGCTGGCGGAACGCACATCGATGATGCGCGTGGTCATGTCAGCGCGTTCCAGATTCCGTCCCATGCGCAGGAAAATGTAGCCCTCGTCATGGCTCATGGTGCCCGCGAGCATGCCGGTCAACAACTGGCATTGCGCGATAATGGAACGCAGGTACTTGAAGCGACCCCGTTGCGAGAGACCGGCAGACAGGTTGTCCTTGGCATACAGGTGCACGCTGTTGATCTGCTCCCATGCCTCGCGCGGAATCACATCGCGGATGGTGCGGGCATTCTCGCGTGCCTGCTGCAGCGAACTGATGATCGAACTGGCATTGCGCGGATCGCCGATCAGGAAGCGCAGGATCTGGCGCTGATCGTCACGATCCTCCACCTCGTTATAGGCCTCCTCGCAACCGGTAATCACCAGCAGTGGGCGCCAGCCCGGCGCGATGCCCTTCGGCAGATCGAGCAGCAGGTTGGAGTTCACGTTGATGAGACGCGCCATGTCTTCGGCACGCTCGGTGTAGCGCGCCAGCCAGTAAATCGTTTCTACGACCCGGGATAGCATCAGTGATTCTCCTCGTCGACGATCCAGGTGTCCTTGCTGCCGCCACCCTGCGAGGAGTTGACGACCAGGGAGCCCTTGCGCAGTGCCACCCGCGTCAGGCCACCCGTGGTGACGTGGACCTTGTCACTGGACAGGATGAAGGGCCGCAGGTCGACATGTCGTGGTTCTGCATTGCCACCGAACAAGGTCGGCACCGTGGACAGGTTCAGGGTCGGCTGCGCGATATAGTTGCGCGGGTTGGCCTTGATGAGTTTGCGGAACTGCGCCTGCTCCTTGCGTGTGGACATCGGCCCGACCAGCATGCCGTAGCCGCCCGATTCGTTGGCCGGTTTGACCACCAGTTCCGCGATATGCTCCAGCACGTACTTGCGATGGTCGTCATCCATGCACCGATAAGTGGGCACGTTCGGGAGCTTGATCTCTTCATCAAGGTAGTAGCGGATGATGTCCGGTACGTAGGAGTACACGACCTTGTCATCGGCCACGCCAGCACCCGGCGCGTTGGCCAGGCTGACATTGCCGCGTTTCCAGGCCCGCATCAGACCCGGTACGCCCAGCATGGATTCCGGATTGAACGCCTCCGGATCCAGGAACCAGTCATCAGTGCGCCGGTAGATCACATCGACCCGCTTCAGACTGGATACGGTTCGCATGTAGACACAGTCATCGCTGTCCACCACAAGGTCACGCCCCTCGACCAGCTCACATCCCATCTGCTGCGCCAGGTAGGCGTGCTCGAAGTAGGCAGAGTTGTAAATGCCGGGCGTCAGCACCACCACTTCGGGATAATCGGCCGGCCGTGGGGACAGGGCCGCCAGCGTGTCGAACAACTGGGAGGGATAATTATCGACCGGCAGGATGGAGTAGTCACCGAACAGGTCCGGGAAAACCTGCTTCATCACGGCACGGTTTTCCAGCATGTAGGAGACGCCGGAGGGCACGCGCAGATTATCTTCCAGCACATACATTTGTCCGTCGCCGTCGCGTACCAGGTCACTGCCACAGATATGGGCCCAGATGCCCAGCGGGGGATTGACGCCCACGCATTGCTTGCGAAAATTCTTGGAGTTCTTCAGCAGGGCTTTCGGAAAGACCTTGTCCTTGACGATCTTCTGGTCATGGTAGAGATCGTCAATAAACAGGTTGAGCGCCTGCACGCGCTGCCGGAGACCGGCTTCGGTCTGATCCCACTCGGAGCGTGGAATCATGCGTGGAATGATGTCGAACGGCCAGGCACGGTCGATCGAACCTTCTTCCTCGGTGTAGACAGTGAACGTGATGCCCATCTCCTTGATGGCCACCTCCGCCGCAGCCCGACAGTTTTCCAGTTCCTGATCACTGATATCCGCGAGGTGTCGCACCAGTGGCCGGGCATACGGACGTGCGCGGCCACCGCCGTACATCAGTTCGTCGTACAAACCGCTGGCGGCGTATTTCTTCCATTCAATGCCCATTGGCTTCCCCTGCAGGTATCTGTTCCATATCGACCGCTACTTTGATTTCGTGCTTGCCACCACCCTGAATGACGCCGCGCAGTGGTGCCACGTCCGCATAATCACGTCCGTAGGCGAGGACCACATGCTGGCTGGCGGGCTCCATGTTATTGGTCGGATCAAACTCGAACCAGCCAAGATCCGGAACGTAGGCACGAAACCAGGCATGTGAGGCATCGGCACCACGCAGTTTTTCCGCGCCCGGCGGGGGCAGCGTCTCCAGGTAGCCACTCACGTAGGCAGCTGGCAGGCCCATGGCCCGGATGCCGGCGATTGCCAGGTGCGCAAAGTCCTGACAGACACCCCGTTTGTGATCCATGACCTCCGACAGCGGTGTCGCGATATCGGAGAACTCCGGATCATATTCGAAGTCCTGAAAAATGGCCTGTCCGAACGCAACAATACAGTCGCGGAGCGGTTTTTCCGCAACAAAGTATTCCTCGGCGTAGCGTGTCAGTGGTCGCAGTGGACGGATCAGGGGAGACGGCAGCATGTACTCACGCACCTGGATTTCATCCGGCGTGCGGTTCGCCCGCAACAACTCCAGTGCCTCGGTCCAGGTCGGCCCGGCAGCGTCTTGCGGTGCTGCGGGTGGCTCGCGCACGACCTCGCTGACACTGACCACACTCATCTTGCGGTGCGAGTGCTGGATGTCGAAATAACTGGAACGGTTTCCGAAATGATCGGTGAATTCGCGATAGGAGGACGGCGCAGGTTCCACCAGCACCTGCGCACGCTCACAGGTCTGACCCGGGAAATTCCCCGGGATCAGGCGTGCCATGTTATAGCAGCCCGTGACCGGGTGGGCGTACTTGTACTCGGTACGATGGGTGATGCGGTACTTCACAGATCCTCCACCACGCCAGGTGTGACGAGCTGATGAATGCCAGCCGTATGGGCAAACATACGTTCCGACAACGACTCAGAAACGACCATCAGAGCATCCTGCCAGTGATTCAGCGTGTTTTGCAGTGCTTCGCGCTGCTCCTGGCCATCCACCAGTTGCAGCAGTTCGCCGGCGTTGCACAGCTGCAGCGCCGTGGAAAGCTCCAGCGCATGTTTCTGTTCGGGCAGCAGTTCCTGCCGGTTTCGATCACGCGGCAGCAGTTCCAGGGCCGCACGGATACTCTCGACCTGGCTCATCAGCGAGCGCGGGTTGTTGCCATCCAGCATGAGCAGTCGCAGCACGGTCAGCGGTGTGATCTGCGAGCGGTTACGACGCCGGTGCGTGATCAGGCTCTCATGCATGGACAGCAGATTCTCCAGCACGTCGTGCTCCTCGACGGGTGGCAATACCGGCCCCAGCTGGATGGCCAGGTGCATGCAAAGAGTCTGTCCGCGCTCCAGTCGCCGGCCGAGTTCCAGCAGGCGCCAGCCCTGTTGATGGATCATGCTTTCGGTCGTCAGGCCGGCAAAGGCGAACAGTGTCGTCAGCAGATGGTCGAGCAGTGAAGTCAGTCGGGACAGGTGGCCGGGGTTGGTGCGTCGCAGGCGGCGGGAAAAGCCCTGAATTTCCCCGACCAGTCGCCAGGTGTCAGAAGACCAGAGATCACGCACGTTGAACGCAGCACTCTGGAACGCGCCGAGCAGATCATCGAGCCCGACGTTCTGCAGCCAGCCTGAGACCTGTTCCCGGTACCAGGCGGGCCGGAGTTTCTTCAACGGTGTTTCTGGTGCCGGAATATCCACCTGCTGCTGCAGGCTCGTGAACAGCATGTGTACTTCGCGGCGTTTCTCGGGTGTGTCGATTTCCTCGAACTCGCTCAGTTCCCGCAGCAGGATACGCAGCAATCGTGCGGTGGTCTCGGCCCGCTCTGCATAGCGGCCCACCCAGAAGAGATTCTCCGCTGCACGGCTCGGCAGACTTTCCGACTCTGTGAATTCCTTGGAGGTACTGGGTGCGTTGCGCCAGGATGGATTGAAGCGGTCCGGCTCATCGGTGGTGACCCAGACATCCTTGCTGATGCCGCCGGTGCGCGCGTTGATGCTGGAGGCATGTTCAGTGATGGATACATGCGCCAGTCCGCCCGGCATCACCTGATAACCGGCATTGCGTGCCACCAGCAGCTTGCGCAGTACCACCTGCCTGGGACGAATCCGGCCGTCGATCAGTGCCGGTGTCGTGGAGAATCCGACGTGTTCCTGACCCACGAAATGATGCGGGTAGCTACGAATGCGATCCCGCCAGTACTTCTTGTCCAGCGCGGACATCTTGTGGCCGAACAGGGTCTGGGCCTGGTTGTAGATCGGCTTGATCACCATGCGATCCAGATTGTCCAGCACGTGCTGGCATTCCTTGGGATGACCACACCACCAGGTCGCGGCGTTCTGCAGCTTCAGATCTTCACCCAGGTAGTGTCGGCAGATCTGCTGCAGGAACGGGAACATCCCCGGGTTCTCCAGCAAACTGCTGCCGAGCGGGTTGGCGATCAGCACGTTGCCGCGTCGTGTGGCCTCCACGAGGCCGGCGATGCCTAGCCGGGAGTCCGTGCGCAGCTCCAGCGGGTCACACCAGATATCATCGAGGCGGCGGAGAATCACATCCACCGGCAGCAGGCCCTCCACCGTTTTCAGTCGCACCTGGCCATCACGGGTGGTGAGGTCGTCGCCCTGCAGCAGTGGATAACCCAGATGCGCGGCGAGGTAGGCGTGCTCGAAGTAGGTTTCGTTCAGCGGTCCGGCCGTGAGCACGCCGATGGTGGGGTTGTCCACCGGTGCCAGTTTCTGCAACAGCGTCCGCAGCTGACCGAAAAAGTCGCCAAGCCGGCGCACATGACATTCCCGGAACAACTGTGGCATGACCCGGGCCAGACATTGCCGGTTCTCCAGCGCATAGCCGATGCCGGAGGGCGCCTGCGTGCGATCGCTGATCACCCACCAGTTGCCGTCCGGACCCCGCGCCAGATCCGCCGCATAAAGCAGCAGCTGCTGTGGTCCGGGAATGTGGATGCCATCACAGGCATGCAGGAATCCCTGGTGCGCATAAACCAGTTCAGCGGGCAGCAGCCCGTTGCGGATCAGCGAGCGCTCGCCATAGACGTCATGCAGGATGTGATTGAGCAGCTTGGCGCGTTGCATCAGCCCGTCACTGAGCGCGTTCCACTCGGTGCCATCCACGAGCAGGGGAATCGGGTCCAGCTGCCAGGGGCGGTTCAGTCCTTTCGGGTCACCATGGACGTTATAGGAAACGCCGTTTGCGGAGAGTTCGCGGCGGATCTCGCGCTGACGCCGGTCCAGTTCCTCGCCCCTCAGCGATTGCAGGGAATCGAACAGGCGCTGCCAGTCCTCACTTTGTTGATGTGCCGTGAACAGGCGGGTTTCATCCAGTGCACCGGCCTCGGCGAGATACTCGCCGAGCCAGTTGGGGCCGTGCACGGCCCGCCTGCCGGATTCGGCGCTGTTCACGTCAGAGACCCCCGACGGAGGTCGAAAGTACATGTGTGCTCAGGGTCTTCCGGGGGATCCTCCGGGGTGAGCACCGGCGCCCGGCTGCCATGTGCCTCGAAGCTACCGCCGGAGGGGGGCGGGGCCGGCGCGTGCAGCACACCCGGGGTATGACCTTGTTCGAAGAAACGGTTGATACGGCGGCCTTCGGCTTCCCAGGCATTCACGGGCAGGGTCTCATAGCTGCGACCGCCAGGGTGGGAAACGTGATAGGTGCATCCGGCCACCGCCCGGCCGTTCCAGGTGTCAAACAGGTCGAATACCAGCGGGGACTGCGACGGGATGGTCGGATGCAGCGAGGAGGGCGGCTGCCAGGCCTGGAAACGCACGCCGCACACATAGACTCCGTTTTCACCGGTCGCGCGCATTGGCAGGCGGCGCCCGTTGCAGGTGATGACGTGACGGCCGTCGGTCATACCGCGCACAACCACCTGGAGTCGCTCCACGGAGGAATCCACGAATCGCGAAGTGCCCTGGGCGGTGGCCTCCTCCCCGAGTACATTCCACGGTTCGATGGCGGTACGCAGTTCCAGTTCCATGTCACCCGCCTGCAGGCGCCCGTACACCGGAAAGCGGAATTCGTGGAAGGGCTTCAGCCAGCTGGCCCGGAAATCCAGTCCATGAGAGCGGATGAAGGAAACCACGTCCTCCAGGTCGCGCCAGGCATAGTGAGGCAGCAGAAAGCGGTCATGCAGTTCGCTGCCCCACCGCACCAGCGGTGCCTGGTAGGGTTTACGCCAGAAGATGCTGATCAGGGCGCGCAGCAGCAGCATCTGTACCAGGCTCATGCGCGGGTGCGGCGGCATTTCGAACGCGCGGAACTCCAGCAGCCCCTGCCGGCCGCTGGCAGAATCCGGCGAGTAGAGCTTGTCGATGCAGAATTCGCTGCGGTGCGTATTGCCGGTCAGGTCCGTGAGCAGGTTGCGCAGGATGCGGTCGACCAGCCACGGGCGCACGGTGCCGTCCTCGGGCAGGTGTGAAAACGCCAGCTCCAGTTCGTACAGCTGTTCGATACGTGCCTCATCGACCCGTGGGGCCTGGCTGGTCGGGCCGATAAAAAGGCCTGAAAATACGTACGACAGGCCGGGATGATGTTGCCAGAACGTGATCAGGCTCTGTAGCAGTTGCGGGCGTCGCAGGATGGGACTGTCGGCCGGGGTTGGGCCGCCGATGGTGACATGGTTGCCGCCACCGGTGCCGGTCTGGCGGCCGTCGAGCAGGAACTTCTCCGTCGTCAGGCGCGCCTCGCGTGCGGATGCATACAGCCGCTCTGTATTCGTCACCAGTTCCTGCCAGTGGGTGGCAGGGTGGATGTTTACCTCCAGCACGCCGGGGTCCGGCGTCAGGGCAAACTTGCGCAAACGCCAGTCCGACGGCGGTTCGTAGCCCTCGATCATGACCGGTGTTTCCAAAGCCTCTGCGGTACGCTCTATCGCTGCCACTACCGTGAGGTAATGCTCCAGATCGGTGAAAGGCGGCAGAAAGATCCGCAGCTGCTCCTGGCGTACCTCGATGCACAGGGCAATGCGGACGGTTTCATCCGCCAGCACGCCCGGTGCAGGCCGGTCGGGGTGGGGTGCCAGTGCTGGTCGGCTTTCCCACAGGGAGCGTTCCTGTGGGTGCAGGTCAGCCGTGCCAGGAGCGTCCTCCAGCGTATCCAGTGGCAGCCGGAAACCGGCCGGTGATGCGCCGGGCACCAGGTACAGGTGTTCCCGTCGCAGCTGCCAGCGGCTCGTGGTGAAGGCGTTCGCCTGCGGGTCCCAGGCCAGCGGCAGCACATGGGCAACCGGCTTCCCGAGCAGTTTTTCATCCAGCAACTGGCGCAGCTTCTGCCTTTCCAGCGACTTGCCAAGGTCCGCCTCGTGAATGTCCAGGTCCACCGGCAGCCGGCCTTCCTGCCAGCTGAAATAGATACTGTCCTCGTAGGCCGGGTGCACGCAACCTGCCGGCAGGGCGAGTTCCTCCGCCAGTTGCTGGCAGAAATCGCCGGAGCGGGACACGGGCGGGGCAACCGGCTGATCCTCGCGGGCGAGCAAGGCGGGGTTCTTCCAGACCGGTTCACCATCCGCTCGCCAATAGCAGGCCAGCGCCCAGCGTGGCAGGGGCTCGCCGGGGTACCACTTGCCCTGTCCGTGGTGCACCACGCCGCCCGGTGCGAAATCCGCCTGCATGCGGACAAGCAGGTCCTCGGCCCGGGCTCGTTTCCGACGCCCGTCCGCGCGAGTGTTCCACTCCGCGGCATCGCAGTCATCGATGCCCACAAAGGTGGGTTCGCCCCCCATGGTCAGGCGTACATCGTCCGCCTGCAGGCGGCGTTCAATCTCATCACCCAGTCGGGTGGCAGCCGCCCAGTCCGCTTCGCTATAGGGCTTGGTAGTGCGGGGATCCTCAAAAATCCGCGACACGCGGTTTTCGTGGTGGAACTCGACTTCGCAGATGTCAGTCGCGCCGTTGACCGGCGCTGCGCTGGAGGGGTCCGGCGTGCAGGCAAGCGGAATGTGTCCCTCGCCGGCCATCAGGCCCGAAGTGGGGTCCAGACCGACCCAGCCAGCACCGGGCAGAAAGACTTCCGCCCAAGCGTGCAGGTCAGTGAAATCCTCGCTCGGGCCGCTGGGGCCCTCAATGGATTTTATGTCCGGCGCGAGTTGCACCAGATATCCGGAGACGAATCGTGCCGCCATACCCATGTGACGCAGGACCTGGACCAGCATCCAGCCCGTATCCCGGCAGGAGCCGGAGCCCTTCTGCAGGGTTTGCTCGCAGGTCTGGACGCCCGGCTCCATGCGCACCGTGTAACTGATTTCCCGGCTGAGCCGCTGGTTCAGCTCAACCAGAAAGTTCACCGTGCGCCGTGGCGATCGATCCACGCCAGCCAGCCATTCGCGGAGCAGCGGGCCTTTCTCCCGGATCTCCAGATAGGGTGACAGGTCGCGGCGCAGTTCGGCTGCGTACTCGAACGGGAACTGCTCGGCGTACTCTTCGATGAAGAAGTCGAATGGGTTGATGATGACCAGGCGCGCAATGACCTCGACCTCGAAGCGCAGCTCGCGGGCCGGTTCCGGGAACACGGCACGGCCCACGTAATTCCCAAAAGGGTCCTGGTGCCAGTTGAGGAAATGCTCCTCCGGTTCGATGCGCAGCGTATAGCTCTCGATCGGGGTGCGCGTATGCACGGCGGGGCGCAGCCGCAGGCTGTGCGGGCCGATAGCAACGGTGCGATCAAAGCGGTAGTGCGTCAGATGGCGGAGGGCAACTCGAATGGTCACAATAAATCAGAATCCCGATAGCGCTTGGCAGCTGGCTTTACAGTCGCTATATTCGGACAGATGAACATCAAGCGCCAACACTATTTGTCGATCGCAGCCTTCTCGGGCCGTTCGAGCGCGCCTGCCCGCCTGCTGACCCCGGGACTGCTGCTGCCGCTGCGCGGCAAGTAATCCCACACCCCAAAACAAAATCTTTCCAGTCGCGGTCCTTGCAGATCGCTGACATAATCTTTTGCACGGTCTGGCCATGGTCAGGCCCAGGGAGAACAGAACCATGAGCGATCAGAATCGGGTGGTGATTTTCGATACCACCTTGCGTGATGGCGAGCAGTCGCCGGGTGCGTCGATGACCCGGGATGAAAAAGTCCGGATTGCCCGTGCGCTGGAGCGCATGCGGGTGGATGTCATTGAGGCCGGTTTCGCGATTGCCAGCCCTGGTGATTTTGAGGCGGTGAAGATGGTCGCGGAAGTGATCCAGGAGAGCACCGTCTGTAGCCTGGCACGGGCGCTGGATGCCGACATCGACCGGGCAGCGGAGGCTGTCAAGCCGGCTGCCCGTGCGCGCATTCATACTTTTATCGCCACATCCCCCATTCACATGCAGCACAAACTGCGCATGCAACCGGACGATGTGGTCGCACAGGCCGTGCATGCGGTGAAGCGGGCACGCAGCCATGTCGATGACGTGGAATTTTCCTGTGAGGACGCAGCTCGCTCGGAGGTGGATTTCCTGTGCCGGATCATTGAGGCCGCCATCGATGCAGGGGCCACGACGATCAACATCCCGGATACGGTCGGCTACGCGATCCCACACCATTTCGGCGAACTGGTCGGCACCCTGATCGAGCGGATCCCGAATGCGCACAAGGCAGTGTTCTCGGTGCATTGCCACAACGACCTCGGTCTCGCGGTCGCCAACTCGCTGTCTTCTGTCGTGCATGGTGCCCGCCAGGTGGAGTGCACCATCAACGGCCTGGGCGAGCGCGCTGGAAACGCGTCGCTGGAAGAAATCGTGATGGCGATCCGTACCCGCTCGGACCTCCTCCAGGTCGAAACCGGCGTGGACACCACCCACATCGTGCCGACCTCGCGGCTGGTCTCCACCATCACCGGTTTTCCGGTGCAGCCGAATAAGGCGATCGTGGGCGCCAACGCATTCGCACACGAATCCGGCATTCACCAGGATGGTGTGCTCAAGCACCGTGAAACCTACGAAATCATGCGTGCCGAGGATGTCGGCTGGAACGCCAACCGGATGGTGCTCGGCAAGCACTCGGGTCGCAACGCGTTCCGTACGCGGCTGGAGGAGCTTGGCATTGCGTTCGACAGTGAACAGGAACTCAACGCGGCATTTGGCCGCTTCAAGGATCTCGCCGACAAGAAACATGAGATTTTTGATGAAGACCTGCACGCGCTCGTCAGCGAAACGCGCTCGGACGATATTGTCGAGCGTTACAAGCTGGTCTCGCTGGAGGTTTGCTCGCGTACGGGGGAAGTCCCGGAAGCGCGGCTGACGCTGGCCGTCGACGGCGCGGAACAGGGGGCCAAAGCAAGTGGCAGTGGCCCCGTGGATGCGACCTACAAGGCAATCGAGGAAATTGCCAAGAGTGCGACCAACCTGCAGCTTTACTCCGTGAATGCGATCACCAGCGGCACGGATTCGCAGGGCGAAGTGACCGTCCGGCTGGAGAAGGGCGGACGCATTGTGAATGGCTCCGGGGCAGATACCGATATTGTGGTGGCATCGGCAAAGGCCTATCTGAACGCCCTGAATGTCATGCAGGCGGGCAGCCGCCGCGCCCACCCGCAGGCAGCGGATGTCTGAGGCGGGGTCCCCGGCCGCGCGGGTGCCACGCCCCCGTTTTGCCGTGTTGGCGGATCTGGGTATCGAGGTCTGGCTGCCGCGCCGGCAGTTGCCGGGCGCACCCGAGGGGGTGCTCTGGCAACGCCACTCGTCCGGCGGATCCGGGCGAGCCGCTGGCGGTGCGCCGTCTGCTCCGGACCGAGCGGTGCCAGCGGTGCCGGCCGGCAAGGCTTTGCAGGTGGCGCGGCGGCTGATTGCAGAGCCGGAGGCCAGGCGGCCGCAGTCCCGGCCGGCGGAGTCCGTTCCGGTGCGTCCTTCGGAGCCGTCCGCGCCGGAACCGGGACGGGTGGAGCAGCCCGTCCGGCTGGAACTCCACGCGTTGCGTCCGGGGCTGCATTTGCTTGTAGTCTGGCCTGCGCAAGGGCCGACCGCCGCGCAGCGAGGATTCATAGGCGATCTGATCTATGCGATGAACGTGGTGCCGGAAGCGCTGCCGGCGCCGCGTGTACTCGACTGGCAGGGCAATGCCCCGCAATCGGGGAAGTTGCGGGATGCGATGGCCGGATTCCTGGCTGCTCTCCCGGCCGGACGGCTGGTGGCCGTGGGTTTCGAGGAGGCGGCAGCACCTCGTAACAGCTTGCCAGCTGGTGTCAGCTTGCTAGAGTTGCCTTCAGTACTGCGGATGACCGACCAGCCCGGCAGGAAGGCAGATGCCTGGAAACGCCTTGCGCATTTTCTCGCGCCGGACGGAGCGCGCTCCTGACCCGGAACCGGTGAATTCCACAACCTTCTCGTACCGTCTGATGCGTGCCCGGGATCTGGAACCGGTCCATCAGATTGAACTGCTTTCGTACTCGTTTCCATGGACGAAGGGTGCATTTCGCGATTGTCTTCGCGACGGGTATGAAACCTGGCTGGCGTGCGATGGCGAAACCCTGGCAGGGTATGGCGTGCTTTTCACTGCGGCCGAAGAAAGCCACCTCTTGAACCTGTGTACGCATCCTGACTACCGGCGTCAGCAACTGGCCCGCGGGCTGCTGCAACACCTGCTGGAACGGGCGGTGCACTTGCAGTCCCACGTTGTGTATCTGGAGGTGCGCCCGTCCAATCGTGCAGCGCTACAGTTGTATCGGTGTGAGGGCTTTCTGGAGATTGGTCGCCGACGCAATTACTACCCGGCATCCGACGGGCGGGAGGACGCGTTGGTCCTGGCCCGTAAGCTGACCTGACATGGAATTCCGCGAGCAGTTGATCGCAGCGCGTAAGCAGATTGCGCTGGTTGCACACGACCATATGAAAGGCGAACTGCTCGAATGGGTGGACCGTCAGCGCGACAAACTCGCGGGGCACAAACTGTACGCAACCGGCACCACCGGCGCGCTGTTATCCCAGCGACTGGGCATGGCTGTTGAGAGTCTCATCAGTGGCCCCCTGGGCGGTGATCAACAGATCGGTGCACGCATTGCCGAGGGTACCATCGACTTTCTGGTGTTCTTCTGGGACCCACTGGAGCCGCAGCCGCATGATCCGGATGTGAAAGCGCTGCTGCGCCTGGCAGCGGTGTGGAACATTCCGGTGGCCTGCAACCTTGCCAGCGCGGATTTCCTGCTGGATTCCGGATTCATGAAGCGGGAGTACAAACGAAGAGTGCCGGATTACCCCGCGTACCTCCGGGCACGGACGAGGTCATGATTTGCGCTCTATACTGGATACTTTGCAAGCCGACAGGTCTGCTGGCGTTCCATGAGCGATGATGACGACGATCTGATTTTCGCCGAAGAGGGTGGCGCTGCAGCGGGGCCGGATTTGGAGCATCCGTGGCGCGTGCTGGTCGTGGATGACGAGGAGGAAATTCACACCGTTACCCAACTCGCTCTCAGTGGCTTCCGATTGCAGGGTCGCGGTCTGGAGTTCTTGCACGCCTACTCTGGTACAGAGGCCCGGGAGATTCTGCGCAGTGAGCCGGACATTGGCCTGGTGCTCCTGGATGTCATCATGGAAAGTGAGGACGCCGGCCTGCAGGTCGTACGCTTCATCCGTGAGGAACTCAACAACCAATTCATCCGCATCATCCTGCGCACCGGACAGCCTGGCCAGGCCCCGGAGCGACGGGTCATCACCGAATACGATATCAACGACTACAAAGAGAAAACCGAGCTCACCTCCACCAAGCTGTACTCGGTGGTGTACACGGGACTTTCTTCCTATCACGATCTCCGCGAACTGGAGCGTGCCCGCGAATCACTGCGGAGTCGCAACGAGGAAATCCAGCGCGCGTACGAAGATCTCGAAAAGTTTTCCTACATGGCGTCACACGATCTGCAGGCACCGCTGCGCACAATCCATGTCTTTACCACCCGTCTGATGGAGAATCTTTCCGGTCATATCGATCAGGAATCCGAAGATTTGCTGATGCGGGTCAACGCGGCCACCGTGCGCCTGCGCAAACTAATCGCCAGCCTGCTGGAACTGGCCCGGGTGGACTCCTGTGAACTCCAAATGAGTCAGGTGAATCTGGCCGAGGTGGTGGACTCCATCCGTGAATCA
>JBFKXW010000029.1:0-14223 GCA_041637915.1 Pseudomonadales bacterium
AACGCGACAGAAAAACTCTTGAAACCGTTCTAACGCGGAAGCGAATGATGAAACGGCTTCTCTTGAGTAGTCATCGACAAGTGCGTTGAGCCCAGATTCAAAGAGGAGTTCGAATTTTAAATTATCCAGAGTTACGGACGTGACGTGGCCAGCATCGCATTTGACTTCGTACTTTCCGTCATCTGACCAAACGGAGACTGGAACGGCTGACTCAGTTCGCCAATCACGATGTTGTCCATCACGCGCTCGAACTCTGCGACGGTCGCACCGGCACCCACCCAGCCAAGATCGCCGCCATTACGTGCGCTGTTGGTGTCATCCGAGAAGGCCCGGGCGAGGTCCTCGAAATCGGCGCCGTTGCGAATCTTGCGGCGCAGGTCATGGATCAGTTCGCGGGCCTCGGCCTTGGTCCGGATTTCACTGGGTCGGATCAGGATGTGCCGCACGTGGGTTTCCTTGACGAAATTCACCTCACCGCCCCGTACTCCCATCAGCTTGATCACATGAAAGCCGCTGGCACTTTTCACCGGCTCGGCGACATCGCCGGCCTTCAGGTTGGGCACCGCGTCGGCGAAAATTGTCGGCAGCTGTGCGGTCTTGCGCCAGCCGAGATCACCACCCCGCAACTCCGGACCGCCTGCTTCCCGGTTGGCATCCAGCACATCGGAGAAACTCGCACCATCCTTGAGTTCCTCAAAGATCCGGTTGGCGGTGCGGCGCGCCTCAAGCTCTTCCAGCGAGGAGGGTGCTTCGCTCAACGGCACGAGAACATGTCCGATGCGGTATTCAGCGGCCGTCTGTGCCTTCCCTTCATCAGAGCGCAGAAAGTTCGCCAGTTCCTGGGGCGTCACCTGGATACGGTCACCCACGCGCCGCTGGCGCACCTGGTTGATGAGCATTTCCCGACGAATCTGCGCGCGTGCATCCTGATAGGACAGTCCATCGGACTGCAATGCATAGCGAAACGCCTCCAGGCTCAGGCCGTTGTCCCGTGCAATCCGCGTCATGGCCTGATTGAGTTCCTGATCGCTGACCCGCACGCCGTACTGCTCAGCGATCTGCACCTGAATCATTTCCATGATCATGCGATCGAGCACCTGCCGGGTCAGAATGCCCGTTGGCGGCATGCGCCCGCCTTCGCGCTGCTGCATCTCGTACTCCACCATACGCACCCGGTCTTCGAGTTCGGATTGCATGATGATGTCGTCGTTCACCACCGCGACCACACGATCGATCGGTTTCAGATCTGCACGGGCTGCCACCGCGCAGAACAGCATCAGGCACAGCGCGATGCAACGCACTGCTCCCGATTTCGACAAGCGATTGTTAATAGAGGAGTGACCCACCGAACTCATTACTTTCATCTTCACGTCTGCGATATCCGGGGATGCCATCGTCAAGAATGGTATCCAGTTTGTTGCCAACGCCGCCGAGCCCCTTCATGACGAACTGGAGGAACACGCCACTGTTGGCGCTATCCTCTCCCGGCACGCTGTCGTCGCCGTCGTTGATCCAGCGACGATACGCCAGACGCAATTTCCAGCAGCAGCTTTCGTATTCCAGGCCCGCCATCGCTTCCAGCGAACGGTCGAAGCGCCAGTCACGATGCCAGCGACCAATAAAGCTCCAGTCTCCCCACACCGGCCAGATCATCGACAGGTCAGTTGCCTGCAAGCTGATGGAATCGCGCTCGCGGTAGCCAATATTAAAGAGATGATCGACATCCGGGTGGTAGCGAAGATTCAGACCCAGCAGCTCTGATTCGTCGCCGTGGTCATCGTACTGCCATTCCACCATCATGCGCCAGGCATCACTGGCACGGAAGACGGCCTCCGCCACCCACGGCGAGACATCCGCCTCACTGGTGATCGGGCTGGGCGAGCGCGTGGTGCCCTCCACGCTGTTGCGGCGATCCTGAAAATAGAAGGCGCGGCCCAGGCTGACGCTCATGCGTTCAAAACCGCTGTCCGCCTGCAGGTAGCGCGAGGTCACACCCAGCGACACCTGATTGGCCTCTCCGACCCGGTCTTTACCGGTGAAACGATCCTCACGGAACAATTGCGCATAGGACAATTGCAGTTCATCGGTATCAAAATCAGGAATCGTGTCCTGCCGCTCGTAAGGCACCCAAAGGTAATACGCGCGCGGTTCCAACGTCTGCACCATATCCTGACTGAACAGGGTGGCGTCCCGCTCGAAATACAGTCCGCTGTCGATGGAGACCATCGGCAGTGTCCGCGCCTTGCGGTCGTCCACCCCCGGCTGGGTGTTGGAGAGGTAGTACTGGGTATGCTTCAGCTTGACGGTGGGTGTCAGGTACCCCGAAGCCCAGACCATCGGCAAACGCATACCAGGCTCCAGATGTACGCGCTGGCCCGTCACATCAGCGCCGGAAGCAATTTCTGCCGCAGTCATCAGGCTGCGTTCGCGGTTGTGATCAAAGTAGGCGTACTGGGCCTTGAAGAGGTATTCCAGCCCGGTGCTCTGGTCCGGCAGAGACCCGGACAGCGTGACCTGCGGAAGACGGGTGTATGGCTTCTGCGACTGGGTGTCGGCGCCCAGCGTCTGGAAGCCTTCCAGCCGGAAGTCCACGTCCCACCAGTCCCAGTGCTTGTAGATCCGGCCCAGCCGCGCCAGGTTGGTGGAACTGGTCACGTTGAGTTCAGTGCCGAGGTCCTTGAAGTAGTCGGAGTCACTCACCATGTTGTAATCGATGTGAGACTGCCAGCCATTGCCCCACTGGCCGCGTTCATCAAAGGCAACCAGCCAGCGCTCGTCACCATCTTCGTCATCATCATCCGGCATGTAGGCCGCAGATATCGCGCCGGTGTCGCTGTCGGTCAGATAGCGGAACTCGTTCTCCAGCATGAAGCCGCGTTTGGACATGAAGCGTGGCACCAGCGTCATGTCGTAGTTGGGCGCCAGGTTGATGTAATACGGCGTTGCCACGTCAAAGCCATTCTCGGAATTGACGCTTGCCACCGGAAACAGGAAACCGGTCTTGCGTTCACGGCTGAGCGGAAATGCCCAATACGGCGAGTAGAACACCGGCATGCCGCCGACCCGCAACACCATGTCACGGACCTTACCGGTATCCGTGGCCGGATTGAGTTCAATCTCGCGCGCGCTCAGCGCCCAGGCTTCGCTGTCCGGCGGGCAGGTTGTGTAAGAGCCTTCGTTGATGAAGACCACTTCGTCTTCGCGGCGTTCGATCGATTCGGCATCCCCGCGCGCATGCATGTCATGCATGACGTACTCGACGTTCTCGACGCGGGCCTTGCCGGTATTGAGGTCCGCCTCGACGCGATCGCCACGGAACAGATAGGTAGGCTCACGCACTTCCACATTGCCTTCCAGCAACGCGCGCTGATTGTTCCGGTCCACTTCGGCGCGATCGGCACGCATGCGCCGGTAGCCCTGTTTGACGATGACCTCGCCATCCAGCTTGGCCACGTCACCGACCGACTCAATGGAATTCAGCGCAGAGGCTTCCAGCGGCGAATCACTCGGTTTCTGGGTCGGATCCAGTTCCGTATGGGGGACATAGGTGCCCGCGCAATGCGCGATCACGCGGCCGCGATCATCCGGCTGCAACTGCTCCACAGGAATCCAGTCCAGGCTTTCGTAGGCGGCACTTTCCACCGCTGCTTCCGCGTCTTCGGCCAACTGCGCCCCACCAGTGGCTTTGGGCACCTTCAGATTGGTATTGGTGGTCCGCCGGACGACGGTGCGCTCCGGACGCGGCACCTGTGCCACCGGCCCCACCTTCGGCACGAAATCAGCGCAGTTCCAGCCCTCGCCATCCGCCGCTGCGCGGCAGACGTACTGGCTGGTGCTGGCAGCCGGCACGGTGCCGGCATGCATGGACAGGATGATAAAGAAAGCTGCGCCGACGCTGCGCGGGGATTTGAGGAGCATCATGAGTCTGTTTGTCACCACTATCCGTGGGTTATTGTTCGGGCCCAGAAGCCGGGGAACCCTCAATGGCCGCAGCGCAGCAACTTCCTGTGCCTTTGCCTCGCGGTTTCAGGATAATAAGCATTCTTCACACCGAGAGCCAGCGCATGGACCTGCGAAACCAGCAGCTTACGGAATGGTCTGCACAAAAATTGACCGAGTTGGGCGCGACGGTACCCGCAGACTTTTCGCTGGCGCCGGTCTCCGGCGATGCCAGCTTCCGGCGCTATTTCCGTGCCAGATTGGGTCATCGGCACTGGATTGCCATGGATGCGCCGCCGGAGAAGGAAGATAGTGTGCCGTTTGTAGCCATCGCCACCGCCTGGCGCCGCCAGGGCATCCCGGTGCCAGAACTTATCGCCACAGACCTGGAAAAAGGTTTCCTTCTGCTGGAGGATTTCGGCGATGACCTGTTGCTGGCTCACCTCGAACCGCACACTGCAGACGCGCAGTACGCCACCGCCATGGACATCCTGCTGAACATTCAGCAGAGCAATGCGCCGGAACAATACCCACTGCCACCCTACTCGCCAGGCCTGCTGCAGACGGAAATGAACCTGTTCCGGGACTGGCTGTCCGCGGAACTTCTGACGCTGCAGGTGCCGGACAGCTGGTTCAACCCGGCCTGCGAGCTGCTGATCCGGAATGCGCAGGCCCAGCCCCAGGTTCCGGTGCACCGGGATTACCATGCCCGAAACCTCATGTGCACGGGCGCTGGCGGACTGGGCGTGCTCGACTTTCAGGATGCCGTGGAAGGGCCCATCACCTATGACCTTGTTTCGCTGCTGCGCGATTGCTATCTGCAGTGGCCGGAGGCGCGGGTCAGGAACTGGGCACTGGCGTATGCGCATCGCGCCCGTGATACCGGCATCCTGCAGGCCGACGACGCAACCTTCCTGCGCTGGTTCAATCGCATGGGTATCCAGCGCCACCTCAAGGCCAGCGGCATCTTCGCGCGCCTGTGGTTGCGTGATGGCAAAAAGGGCTATCTGGCAGATATTCCCCGGACGCTTTCGCACATCCTGATCGCGGCTGAGCAGGATGCCGATATGGCGCCCCTGTGCACCTGGATCCGTGGCCCCATGCGCGCAGCCATGCAGGGGCATCCGGAACTCGCCAACGCCACCCGGAAGTACCTGCCATGAAAGCGATGCTACTGGCGGCCGGGGAGGGCCGTCGTATGCGCCCGCTGACGCTGGAGTGCCCCAAACCACTGCTGCGCGTGCGCGGCCAGCGGCTGCTGGACTACCACCTGGAAAAGCTTGCCGCGATCGGGGTGCAGGAAGTCATCATCAACATCAGCTGGCTGGCGGACCAGTTCCGGGCAGCCTACCCGGATGGGCGGGCCTACGGCCTGCAGATTCACTGGTCCTACGAGCCCAACTGTCTGGAGACGGGGGGCGGCGTGTTCCAGGCACTGCCAGCGCTCGGCGATGCACCCTTTCTGCTGATCAATGGCGACGTTTTCACCGATTTTGATTTTTCCCGGCTGCTGCAGGCGCCCGCCTCGCTGGCACATCTGGTCCTGACACCGAACCCGCCCCATCATCCGCAGGGCGACTTCCACCTGGACCCAAAATCTGGCCGCGTGCAGGAAACCGGTGAACCCCGGCTGACCTTTAGCGGCATCAGCCGTCTGCGTCCGGAGTTGTTCGAGCACTGTGCGCCCGGGGCGTTCCGGCTGGCGCCCCTGCTCACGGCCGCCATGCCGCAAGGTCAGGTTTCCGGTGAGCTTCACACCGGCATGTGGAATGATGTCGGCACCCCGGAACGCCTGGCAGCGCTGGAGAACCAGTAGATGTTTATCGGAAAGATGTTTCTTGGCCTGCTCGGCCTGTTCGCCGCTGGCCTGCCCGGCCTGCTGGTCGGCCTCGTCGTTGGCCACCTGTTTGACCGCGGCGCCGCGCAGGCGATCAACCAGGCCGCCTCGGAAAAGGGGCAACTGGGCTCGGTTTTTTTTGAGGCCTCCTTCCTGACCATGGGACGCATGGCCAAAGCCGATGGACAAGTCTCCCCGGAGGAAATCCGCACCGCAGAAGCGGTTATCACCCGCATGGGGCTCAGTGAAGCCGGGCGCGAGGAAGCCATCGCCACCTTCCGGCGCGGCAAGGAAGAGGACGAAGCCTGGCGCGCCAGCGTCGGCCGCCTGCGCGACAGTTTCAGCCGCAAGCCGGAAGCACTGGCCCTGTTCCTGGAGATTCAGATCAATATGGCCATTGCGGACGGGCACCTGGATCTCGCTGAAGTGCAATTGCTGCGCGAAATCGGTGGCGTGCTGGGCATTCCCACCAGCATGATCGAGGAACTGCTGCGCCGCATGCAGGGGGAATATCGCTTCACGCAGGGCGCAGGTGCAGACTTTGCTGACGCGGGCGGGACCGGCATCGGGCGGCTCAAAGCCGCCTATGAAACGCTGGGGGTCAGCGAGGACAACAGTGACGCTGAAATCAAGACGGCCTACCGCCGCCTGATGAACCAGCACCACCCGGACAAGCTGATGGCTGAAGGCGTCCCTGAGGACATGATGCAGGCCGCCACCGAGCGGACCCGCGCCATCCAGGAAGCCTGGGAACTCGTCAAGAAGGAACGGGGCATTCGCTGATGCCTGTCAGCGCGGGCGCCCCCTGATCATTTCCCGCCGCACGTTACGCTCCAGCCAGGCACGTACACGGGCCAGATCGGGGTCGATCTGCGCCGCGCCCCGCAAGGGTGCGGCACGCTCCATGTGGCGATAGGCCGCAAGACCTTCCCGTCGTGCAAGACCCAGTCGCTTCTGCGCATTCTCCTGCAAGGCATTGGATGCGCCGGCCAGATCAAGCACCGGTCGACGCTTCAGTTCCGCGAGACGGGACAGGAACCAGTCTTCATTATTCAGGCCTGGCACCCGATTGGCGGTTTCGATGAGAACCAGCCCGGCCACCACATCCCGCGTCTGACCCTGAAAGAAATCCAAAGCCCAGTTACCGCCGGACTCGTGCCCCACCAGGACGACATTGAACTGCCCTTCCCCGTTCAGGAGCGCCACGGCCGCCAGAATGCGTTGACTGACAATACCGCGGTAATCGGCTTTGGCCTCTGGGGTGGCGGCATCCTCTTCGGCCGCCGCGCCGTCCTTCGATTCGTCCGCCTCCGGTTCCGGCTCAGACGCTGCATCTGCAGCCAGGTCACCGGCGGGCGGCTGGCGCGAATCCACGGCGATGGGCGCCAATTCCCGCGCGGGCGGACGGGGCGGTAGCGGGATCGAAACCGTCCACCAACCGCCCTCACTCAACAGTTTCCGCAAGGGGCTGATCACCACCGGCCAGTCCAGGTTCCGGTAGTAGCCGTGCAGCAGAATGACGCCGCCGCGCGACTCGCCCAGCGTCTGCTTGCGCAGCAGCACCGGGAACCGGCCACTCTCTGCGTCCAGCCAGCGAATCTGGTCCGCCGGCAGGCGCAACAGCAATTCGCGCGAAAGGTCCGCTGCCAGCGCCGGCCCGGCACCCCCGGCAGCACCCGCCGGAGATTCCTCCTCGACCGCCCACGCGGAGCTGCTGAGCATCAGGCCCAGCAGCATTCCGGCAACGCATGTTCGCTTGCTCATGGTCGGATACAATAGCCCATCCACAAACCTGCCAGCATCTTATCAGCATGACCCAGACCCACCTGATTGCACCGTCGATTCTCTCCGCCGACTTTGCCCGGCTCGGCGAGGAAGTCGATGCGGTGCTCCAAGCCGGCGCAGACGTGGTTCATTTCGACGTGATGGACAACCACTATGTGCCCAACCTCACGATCGGGCCCATGGTCTGCAAGGCATTGCGCAAGCACGGTGTGACGGCGGATATCGATGTGCACCTGATGGTGTCGCCGGTGGAGCAACTGATCGACCATTTCATCGAGGCGGGCGCCAGCTGGATCACGTTCCACCCGGATGCCTGCACCCATGTGGATCGCGCACTGGAGCAGATTCGCGCCGCCGGCTGCAAGGCAGGCCTGGTATTCAATCCGGCCCAGCCGCTCGATGTGCTCGAATGGACCCTCGATAAGGTGGATGTGATTCTGCTGATGTCGGTGAATCCGGGCTTCGGTGGCCAGAAGTTCATCCGCTCCGTGCTCCCGAAAGTGACCGCAGCACGGAAGATGGCTGACCAGGCCGGGCACGAGGTGCGCATTGAAATCGACGGCGGGGTCAGCGCAGACAATATCGCTGAAATCGCGGCTGCCGGCGCAGATACCTTCGTGGCTGGCTCCGCCATTTTCGGCGCCGAGGATTACCGCGCGGTGATCGGCCAGATGCGCAAGGCGCTGGGTGCGGGCTGAGGCAGACCATGATGACCCCGGAGATGTTTCAGGCAATGGCCGCGTCCGGTCACAATCGCATCCCCGTGTACCGTGAAATTCTTGCAGACCTGGATACCCCGCTCAGCGTTTATCTGAAACTGGCCGCCGGCGCGCACTCCTACCTGCTCGAATCAGTCCAGGGTGGCGAGAAATGGGGACGCTATTCGATCATCGGCCTGCCCTGCCGCACCCTGCTGCGGGTGTTCGGCACACAGGTGGAAGTCCTGCAGGACGGCAATCCCGTAGAGGCTGTGCAGGAAGAAGACCCGCTGCAGTTCATCGAGACCTTCTCCCAGCGCTACCGCACCGCGCCACTGGAACACCTGCCCCGTTTCACCGGCGGACTGGTCGGCTACTTCGCGTACGATACGGTGCGCTACAGCGAGCCGAAGCTGCAGGCCAGCATGCCAGAGGACACCATCGGCACCCCGGATATCCAGTTGATGCTGTCCGAAGACCTGGTCGTCTTCGACAACCTGCTGGGAAAAATGACGCTGATCTCGCACGCCGATCCGGATGAGCCCGATGCACTGGCCCGTGCCCAGCAGCGCATTGATGCCTGGGTGGACATCCTGCGCGGCGAAATGCCCCGCCATGAATCGGCGGCGCCGGGCATCCGTGGCGAGGAGGCCGCCACACTACAGACGGAAATGGGTGAAACCACCCATGCAGCGGCGGTGGAACGGATCAAGGATTACATCCGCGCAGGGGATTGCATGCAGGTGGTGCTTTCGCAGCGGATGTCGACCGAGTTCACCGAGCGCCCGATCGATCTCTACCGTGCCTTGCGCTGCCTGAACCCATCCCCGTACATGTATCACCTCGATTTTGGCAGTTTCCAGGTGGTCGGATCCTCACCGGAGATTCTTGTCCGGATCGAGGACGGTGAAGTCACGCTGCGCCCGATTGCCGGCACCCGCCCACGCGGCAAAACGCCGTCCGAGGATGAGGCGTTCGAGAAAGATCTGCTGAATGACCCCAAAGAACTCGCCGAGCACCTGATGCTCATCGACCTGGGCCGCAACGACGTCGGACGCGTTTCAGAAACCGGCTCAGTCGTTGTCACCGACCAGATGTTCATCGAACGCTACTCCCACGTCATGCACATCGTGTCCAACGTGACCGGCAAACTACGCAAGGAACTGACACCGCTGGCCGCACTCCGCGCGGCCCTGCCAGCAGGCACCCTCAGTGGCGCACCGAAAATCCGCGCCATGGAAATCATCGACGAACTGGAACCGGTCAAGCGCGGCATTTACGGGGGTGCGGTGGGCTACCTCGCATGGAATGGCAACATGGACACAGCTATTGCCATTCGCACTGGTGTCATCAAGGATGGCCGGCTATTCACCCAGGCTGGCGGCGGCATCGTGGCGGATTCCGTGCCCCGCACCGAATGGGAGGAAACGCTCAACAAGGGGGGCGCCATGTTCCGCGCCCTGGAAATGGTGCGCAACGGACTCGGCTAGTCTGCGAAGACACAGCGTGATTCCGCCCAAGCGCGCATCGCGGCAATTTTTTCTGCCATGACAACTGAAAGCGGCCGGGTCATCTCCAGCTCTTCCAGCACATGTCGCGTGGCCAACGGCTCGTTCTCTTCCCGCGCGTAATACAGCGCAGAAACCACTGCCTGCTCCAGCTCTGCACCGGAAAAACCCGCACTCGTTTGCACCAGCGCACCGAGATCAACTGCTTCTGCAGACTCACCGCGTTGGGTCAGGTGGATGCGCAGAATCTCGGCCCGCACATCGGCGCTCGGCAGATCCACCCAGAAAATCTCGTCCAGCCGCCCCTTGCGAATGAGTTCCGGGGGCAGTCCGCTGATGTCGTTGGCCGTCGCGACGATGAATACCAGGTGGGTGTTTTCCGCCATCCAGGTCAGCAGCGTGCCCAGCATGCGACGTGACGTGCCGCTGTCGTAGTCGCCCTGGGCAATGGCTTTTTCAATCTCATCAATCCACAGCACGCAAGGCGCCATGGCGGTGGCGGTTTTCAGCGCATCGCGCAGATTCTTTTCCGTTTCGCCGAAAAACTTGTTGTACAGCGTGCCGAAATCCAACCGCAGCAGCGGCACCCCCCAAACGCCCGCGACCGCCTTCGCAGCGAGGCTCTTGCCGCACCCCTGTACACCGACCAACAACAGGCCGCGCGGCCGGTCCACCTCAGCGCTGGCATTCAGGAATGCGCTGCGGCGGCGCTGCAGCCAGCGGGACAGCCGCGCCAAGCCCCCCACCTCGCTGAACTTCGCCGTATCGTATTCAAAACTGAGCGCACCGGACTGATCGAGCAATTCGTACTTGCTGCGACTGACCTCCGGCAGGTCGGACTCATCGATGGCGCCGTCATCGTAAATGGCACCATGTGCCAAGCGGGCGGCGTCGGTCAGGGTCAGGCCGCGCAGGTTCAAGACCAGCTTGTTCAGCACCTCGCGCGAGGTTTTCACGCGCCGCCCCCGGTTCTGCTGGGAGTAACGCACGGCAATACCCTGCACCATGTCCTCAAGCGCCTGATCGTCAGGTAGTGCAAGCTCATAGTGGCGGGAGAACGCCCGCAACTCGTCCGGCACTGCGAAGGAGTGACTCACCATGACCAGGGTATGGGCGGGCTGCGGATGCGCCAGGGCGATCTCCTTGATGAGCCGGACAATTTCCGGCTCATCCATGTACACGTGGAAATCGTACAGCAGGTATATGCCCGCCGCCGCAGTGGTGCGGATCACATTCAGCATGCCAGCGGGGTCCTTGTGATGGAGCTCGTTATCACTGCCCGCGATCACCTCGCAACGCCTCAGCCCCAGCGCGGAACTCCAGCTCGACAGCGCCTTGCGGGTGCTGATGGCGATTTCTGCAAAGAGTTTCTCGATCCGCCGCTCCTCGGACGTTTCCAGCACCAGGATCGGCTGGCGGGAACGCACCAGCGCCTTGAGGTTTTCACGATCGACCGTGCTCATGCCTTCTGGCCCGCCTCCCGGCTCAGGAAATCCTGCAGCGTATCGGCAACCCGCGCTGGCTTCCAGAGATGCAGATCGTGATCCGCCTTCTCGAACCTGATGTGCTCAACGTCGTCCAGTTGCGCGGTGACACGCAAAATATCCGCATCGCTGGCAGCCGCCAGTATGCGTGGATCTGCCTGCAGCAGAAGCACCGGGCAGCGGATATCAGCGAGCCAGCGGTACACTTCGGCCTCGCTGACCAGCCCGCCCCCGAAGAGCGTATCGATCAGTTTCAAGTCCAGCTGGTGCAGGGCCGCGGCCTGCTGTTGCAGGATCTGTGCACTACGGTGCGGAAAAGCTGCCCGTAGACCTTCCAGCAGATCGGCGCGGCTGGTGTCCCGGCGCAGCGCATTCCGCAGCCAATGAAAATAGCCACTGATCACCGAGCGCTGCCAGCGCGACTCATCCCAAAAAACCAGCGGTGGATCGGCGAGCGCCAGGCGCCGGACCTGCGCCGGATGACGCGCTGCGAAACCGGCTGCCACCAGCGCACCCAGCGAGTGGCCGTACACGTCGACCGGACCGTTCTGGTCCCGCAGCGATGCCGCCACCCACTCGACCATGTTGCCAACCGAGTAGTCATCGAGTCGGCAGGACCGGCCATGACCAGGCAGATCCACCAGCTGCACGGAACGGGTCGATGCCAGCCGCGCGGCAAGCTGTTCGAAGGTCGCGTGGCTTTGCGACAGCCCATGCAGGAAAACCAGGGGTGGGGAACCGGGCGTCGGCGCCGGCTCCCGCGTTACCCGGTGCAACCACCCCGAAGAAGGTTGTATTGCCACTACTGGTCTCCATGGCGACTGGCATGACTCGACCGCCCCCCGAACCGTCAGCAGCCGACCGGCCTAAAGTGGGCGATTGCTTTCTTTTTCCGGTCCCGTCTGCCACCCCTCCCAGACCGGAAAACAGGGTCTACGCTAGAAACATGGGTGTGATTGGATCACAAGTCCATGGCGTGCGAATCTGGAAGCGCACAGCAGTTGCATCTGAGATCTTGAAGTATCGAAACAGGTCAAAGAAATGAAACGCGGATACGCTCAAATCCGGGTGCTGGTCGTCGACGATGATTCGGCCAACCTGGTGGCCATGCAAAAGCTCCTGAAACCGTTCCAGGGTATCCAGGTGGATTACGCGGGGAGTGGCGAGGAAGCGCTCAATTTCATCACCCAGGAGGATTACGGACTGTTGCTGCTCGATGTTCGCATGCCGGAAATGGATGGGTTCGAACTGGCGGAAGTGATTCGAACCGACCCGGAAACAGCGCGCATCCCCATCATCTTCGTCACCGCAGAGTTGACCGACCTGAAAAGCACCTTCCGGGGTTACGAGGTGGGCGCTGTTGACTACCTCGCCAAACCCATCGACCCGGTGGTGTTCACCGGGAAGGTGCGGGTGTTCCTTGATTTGGAACAGCAGCGCTGCGAATTGGTCTCCCTGGTGCACCAGTTGCGGGAGCAGCAGGAACTGGTGAAGAAATCCAATCAGGATCTGGAACGGTTCGCCTACGCCGCATCGCATGACCTGCGGGCGCCGCTGGAAAAAGTTCGCAGGACCCTGGGGCTGTACCGGCACTATCATGAGCCCGAGAGCGAAAAGGAAGAAAAGTTACTGGAAACCTGTGATCGGGGCCTGAAACACATGTCCGGCCTGATTGAGTCCCTCCTGGGACTGGCCAGCCTGCGGACCGATATGGACGACGGCCACGAAGTGGACATGCGGATGGTGCTGCATGACGTCCGTGATTGTATCGCCCATAAGCTAGATTTGGTTGGGGCAGAGCTCGACCTGGGCAGCAATCTCATGAACGTGCGGGGTGATGAGACGCTCCTGAACCAGGTCTTCACCAACCTGGTCGACAACTCAATCAACTATCGGCGCAACGAGGTTCCGCTCCATATTCAGATAGAGAGCTTCTCGCAGTCGCCGATGCAGGTGCAGTACCGCATTACCGACAATGGCATGGGATTTCGTGATGAGGACGCTACACGCATTTTCGATCCCTTTTCCCGGCTGGTGACGCAGAAAGAGCGCGCCGGATACGGACTCGGACTGGCAGTTGTGCGCCGCATCATCGAGGCCTTCGACGGCCAGATCGAGGCGCACGGCAAGCCCGGCGAGGGGGCAGAGTTTCTGATCACGCTGCCGGCCGCCTGAATGCTGCCGGCGCCGGAGCATCCCCCGCGTCCGTGGACTGATCGCCACGCCCGCCCAGCCCGGTCAGCGTGGGACAAATTCAGAGCTGTTACATCATGCCGATCACCGGCCGAACGTGAGAAGCGAAGGCCTTTCGGCGCTGTAAATGAGCCTGCCCGGATTCCGGAGCGAAGCACTGTGCCAGATGAGAGGTTCCTGTCCCGGGCCGGAGATATCGCGCCTTCGATGACACCGTTCAAGCTGGTTTGAAACCGAGAGGTTATGGAGGAAGTATGGCAACCAGTTTTTCAATTCGGCGGCGCCTGTTATTGCTGGTGGTGTCCCTGCTGTTAACCTCGCTGCTGTTCGCCGCGGTCGCTGCTTACACATTTCACGGCGAGTATAAGAAGGCAAGAACATCTGCGAAACTTTTTGAGTTCTACTCAGACGTTGTGCAACTCACGGGAGCACTCCGGGAAGAAGTCGGCCTGAGCCTGGCGGTAGCAATGTTTGGGGAGAAAGATTTCCTCTCCAGGCAATTATCGGCCCGCAACGCGGTGGACCAGCGGCTGGCTGACGTCCAGCTTGGCGTCAAAGAAGCAAACGTATCGACCAATTACCCGGAGCTCTGGGTTCATGTAAACCGGCTGATCACCGGGGCAAAAAAGATCCAGTCGCAAAGAGAGCACGCCAGTGATGTCAACGCACTGAAATACACCGAGCAGAATTATCGCACCCTGATCAGAATCGCGCGGCGGGCTGCGCGTGGTATCCGCGTTCAGACGGCAACAGATTCCATCCAGGAAGAGCAGTTCGCC
>JBFKXW010000030.1:0-14048 GCA_041637915.1 Pseudomonadales bacterium
AAATTGTCCCAGTGGCTGAACACGTAATGGCGGGCGTTCAGGTGGCGGATCAGGCGTTCCGGATGTTCCTCCAGATTCCGGAAGGAAGCGACCCCGACGATGGCGATATCCACGCGGCGCTGATCCTTCTCCGGCAACGCCGGCAGCATGCCGTCGGGCGGCCCGCTGGCGCTGTCCTGATAATAAATCCGCAGGCGCGGCGCGCCGATTTCATCCAGAAAGTCGATCAGCCAGGCATAAGTCTGTCCCTCCAGATAGCCAAGCGCTGTCCGTGGCAGACGCGGGAGGTCACGGTCATAGCTGCCACGCAAGAGCGTCAGTCTGCCGACATGCGGCGCATGCGACGCCCGTATGGGCATCCAGCGGACCGTGCGACGCGCATTGTGAATCCACACGCCGGCACGTCCCGGCACAGCCGCCAGCACGTTGACGGCCTTAAGACGCTCCGCCGGCAATGCCGACGCAATGGCATGCACCATGGTCTTGCTGCCATACACGGTCGCATTTTTCGCATGGCGTCGCGCGATGTAGGGCACGTCCATGAGGTGGTCGTAGTGGGCATGCCCCACCAGGATGGCTTCGGCGTCCGCCACGGGCGGCAGGAAACGGTCAATGGCCGCATGATCTGCGTTCAGTTCAGCGAAAGGGATCAATGCATGCAGGGGCGGATTGCTGAACATCGGGGCCGTCATGATGGTATTGCCGGCATGGCGAAACACGAACCCGGCAACACCCAGAAACTGCACATCCGCGTGCCCGGCGCCTGCCGGTTCCGCATGCATGGCATCGATCCCGTCCGCCAGCTCGATGTCCTCGGGCACTGGCTGACCGCACCCTGCCAGCAGCAGAATGAACGCCCACGCCGTGTGCCGGATCCATGGTTTTCTCATCGTTCGGCTCCGTATCGCGCCCTGTCAGTGTAGGGCAAGCAGGCTTACTGACAGGTGGTCGCGAAGCGCACCGGGGACGGGGTATATTGATGCCGCTGAACCCATAGGAAATCGCCCATGACCGCACCGCTTCCCCGCGAAGTCCTGGAACCCGCAAGTCGCGCCACGCACTGCATGATCTGGCTGCATGGGCTGGGAGCGGATGGTCACGACTTCCTGCCCATCGTGCCGGAACTGCAGCTGCCGCAGGACACCGCCATCCGGTTTGTGTTTCCCCACGCACCCGTTCGGCCTGTCACCATCAACAACCATGCGGAAATGCGCGCCTGGTACGACATCCTGCGCATTGCAGAAGACGGGATGAACAATGAACACATCGAACATTCCTCCCGATTGGTGGAGGGGCTGATCCGGGAGCAGGAAGCCGAGGGCATTCCCAGCGAGCAGATCGTGCTGGCCGGTTTTTCACAGGGCGGTACCATTGCCCTGCATACCGGCCTGCGCCTGCAGCAGCGCCTTGCCGGCATTGTTGCACTCTCGACCTGGTTACCACCCGTGCCTGAATTACACGCCCAACACACCGGCCCCAACACCAACGGCCCGATTTTTCAGGCGCATGGCCGCAACGACATGGTGGTGCCGCACATGCTGGGCGACATGACACGCGCCGCGCTGGAACAACTCGGTTGCCAGTTGGAGTGGCGCGAGTACGCGATGGGCCACGAAGTCTGCATGGAGCAGATTCGCGACCTCTCCGCCTGGGTTCAACGACAACTGTGAAGCGGGCTCCTACACTCGTTACTGAGAGCCAATAACAATAAAACTCTACATCGGGGGACTGAACATGAAGACAATGATGCAAAAAGCACGGCAAGCGGGGCTGGCAGGACTGGTCGGCATCGGGCTTGCCACACTGCCCGTTGTCAGCCAGGCCGAGTGGGTGGAATGGGTTGGCGACGCCAGTGCCACGGCAAAATACCGCTACAACCTGAACTTCTCTGACTTCGATGAAACTGCCCAGGAAGACTGGGTCGTGGAAGGCCGGGCCAGCTACGGACGCTTTTACCAGGCGGCAGAGAATACCCGACTGGGCATCATGGGCCATGCCACGGCGCTGGTGCACGAGCGCTTCGACAAACTCAACGGGCTCATCAGCGGCGTGGATCTGGTGGGCATCCACAAGTTCGGCCTCGGCTCCGGCGCACCGGTGCTGCGCGCTCAGGCAACCGCTGAAAATCTCGACATTCGGGACGAGATGCGGGACGGGCGCCGGCTCGCGGGCACGCTGTCGTTGAGCAAACGCTTTACCGACCGGCTGGATGGCAGTATTTCCTATACCCACAGTCAGCGCTACGGACACCGGGGCAATGCGGTCGCCGGGCTCGGCGGAGCGGACACCGACGTGTTCAATCATCGCCAGGAACTGCTGGGCCTTTCAGGCAGCTTTCTGCTCACCGAGCGCTCCCTGCTTTCGTTTGGTTACACACGACTGGAAGGTGAGTTTGCGACCCAGTGCCCTGGCGCCGGCATCGTCGGCATTCTCCTGCTCAACAACGAGATCAAGGGCGCCGCTGTGGATACGGTGTTTGACGAAACCTGTACCTACAAGGTGGAGGGAGACGTGAATACCTATGAAGTGGGTTACTCCTATTTTCTGGATGAAACGACCAGCATCGACCTGGGGTACCAGTTCCGCGACGGCAAGGCAGGCACACTGGACTACACCAGCTATGACCTGAGCGCAGGAATCAGCATCCTGTTCTGATCCGGAGCATCGGCATGACAATGCAAATCCGGATCTGGATTGGTGCCTGCCTGAGCACTTTGCTCGCAACCGGTGCGCTGGCAGGCACCCTCGAAGTCACCGTGCTCAACGACCAGAATGAGCCAGTGGAGAATGCGGTCGTGTATCTGCTGGCTGGCGATCACGCCAAGCCCGGCGCCGGCACCGAAGTCATCAAGGTCGATCAGGTTGAGAAGAAGTTCGTGCCCCATGTCAGCGCCATGCAGGCAGGGAGTTCAGTGAGCTTTCCAAACTTCGATAACATCCGCCACCATGTCTACTCGTTTTCGCCGGCGCGCAAATTTGAGATCCCCCTGTACGAGGGCATTCCGGCGGACCCCATCCAGTTCCCCGAGCCCGGGATCGTCGCCCTGGGCTGTAACATTCATGATTGGATGTCCGGGTATATTTTCGTCGCCGAGACACCCTGGTTCGCCATCACCGGCAAGGATGGCGCCGCGCGCATAGAGGGCGTTCCAGCCGGCCCCCATCAGGCAGAGGTCTGGCACGAGAAACTGCGTGGCAAACCGCAGAAAACACGCCAGCAGGTGCAGGTCACCGACAGTGGTGCAACGACTGCAGCCTTTTCCATCCGGCAGAAGAAGGTGTTCAGCGCATTCCGGGGCGCAGCGTCACGAGGCGGCGGATACCGGTAGGTTCTTTCATTGCTCATCCAGTTTCGCCACCTGCGCACACGAATTCTTTTTTTCGTGGTGGGTCTGCTGGCTGTCATTCTCGGCTCCTTCTACTTTGCCGCCAACACGGCAAACCTGCGCAATGCCCGTGCGCACATCGATGAAGCGCTGGAACTGACGGTAGGCGCCCTGCGCCGCTCGCTCCATGAGCGGCGGGAGAACCTGTTTCAGAATGTGCGCCTGCTTTCCGGGGATTTCGCCTTCAAGAGCGCCTTCGCCACTGAAGACCACGACACCATCCTCTCCGCGCTGAACAACCACCGGCAGCGGGTGGGCGCGGATGTCATGATGCTCATTTCCCTGGACGAGGAAGTGCTGGCTGACACGCTGCATCCGGATTCTGCCGGGGACGATTTCCCGTTTCTGCAACTGGTCGAACAGGCGATGGATAGTGAGTTTGGCGAGGCCTCACAAATCGAGCTGATTGAAGGCAAACCCTATCAGCTCGTGCTGGTTCCGCTGTTTGCACCGGACATGGTCGCCTGGATCACCAGTGGCTTCCTGCTGGACCAGGCCTTTGTCGACTCCCTGCAGGACAGCACCCGCTCGGATGTATCCCTGCTGCTGCAGCAGGACGACTGGCGGCTGATTGTTTCCACGCTGGCGGATGAAGTGGCGCGCGCCACGAGGACGGAAGTTCAGAAAGGGACCTGGCAGGAAAATCAGAGCGCTGAGTTGCAGCTTGGCCATGAGCATTTCATTTACGTGGTCTCCCTGCTTTCTGACAGCGGCAGTGCACCGGTTGCCGCCGTGTTGCAGCGCTCTCTGCTGGAGGCGATGCGCCCGTATCTTGAATTGCGCCCGGTCCTGCTGGGCATCGTGGCAATCGGTCTGCTGCTGTCCATTTTCGGTGTATGGCGCATCGCGCGCAGTGTCACCCGACCAGTGGACGTCCTCATCGATGGTGCACAACGCGTCGAACAGGGTGAGTTCACCGAACCCGTCATCATCCGGCAACGGGACGAACTCGGGCGGCTGGCCGGCTCGTTCAACAACATGATGGAAGGCCTGCAGGAACGTGAGCGCGTGCACAATCTGCTGGGCAAAGTGGTATCGCCGGAGATTGCAGAGGAACTGCTGAGCAAGAATATTGAGCTGGGCGGCGAAGAGCGGGAAGTCAGCATTCTTTTCAGCGACGTGCGGGGCTTCACCAGCCTGTGCGAACAGCGTGAGGCGCGGGAGATTCTGACCCTGCTGAACCGCTACCTGACCCGCATGACGGCCGCGATCGAAGCCGAAGGGGGGGTGGTCGACAAATACATCGGGGACGCGATCATGGCCTTGTTCGGCGCACCGCTTTCGAAGCCCGACCACCCGCAGTCCGCGGTCTGCGCCGCCCTGCACATGTGCCGGGCACTGGACGCACTGAACGCCGAACTGGAAGCCGAAAACGAACCGCCACTGGATATCGGTATCGGCATCAATACCGGCAAGGTCGTGGCAGGCAACATGGGCTCGGAATCACGGCTCAATTACACGGTACTCGGTGACGGTGTGAACACTGCTGCGAGACTGGAAGGCCTTAGCAAGCAGTATGCCTGTCGTGTCATCGTGTCAGAGTCCACCATGCGGCAGTGCCCGGACGTGGTATTTCGCGAGCTGGACCGTGTGCGAGTCAAGGGAAAGGCACAACCGGTAACCCTGTTCGAACCATTGGCGCGCACCGACGAAGCCCTGCCCTGCCCGATGGAGTCACTGGTGCAATGGCATGCCGGCCTGCACGCTTTTTATCTGCAGCAGTGGGAGCGGGCAACAAACTATTTCCAGGCCTGCACCCGCGAAAAAACTTTTCACGGCGGAGCGCAGCTTTTTCTGGGCCGCATCCGGAACTATCTCGAAACGCCACCACCTGAAGGCTGGGACGGCGTACACACCTATAACGCGAAGTAGCTCCGCTATTTCTTTTTGACGTGTCGCAGCATGCGTTTGCGGCTGCGTTCCTGACGCGGCGTCAGTTTGTTTCGTCGTCCGGCAAACGGGTTTTCACCGGTTTTGAACTCGATCCGCAGCACCGTGCCCTGCAGAGAGAGCTGCTTGCGGAAACCGTTTTCAAGATAGCGCCGGTAACTGTCCGGCACATGGTCGGTCTGATTCCCGTGAATGACAATTTTCGGCGGGTAACTGCCGCCCTGATGCGCGAACCGCAGTTTGATACGGCGCCCCTGCACTGCGGGCGGCGCGTGGGCAGCGATCAGGTCCTCCAGCAGGCGGGTCAAACGACTGGTCTCCCACTCCGCTCCTGCGTTGCGCCAGGCCTGATGCACGGAGCGCATCATGGCGGACACACCATGTCCCTCCCGCGCCGAAATCCGGTGAACGCGGGCCCAGCCGATAAAATGCAAACGACGGTCCAGTTCCGCCAGGATCCGCTCTCGGTCTTCGCGCTCCACGGCATCCCACTTGTTGGTCGCGATCACGAGACCACGGCCGGCATCCAGAACCTGCCCCAACAAATGCAGGTCCTGATCGGCGATGCCCTGGCTGGCATCCATCACCAGAATCACCACATGGGCTTCCTGGATCGACTGCAATGTTTTCAGTACGGAAATCTTCTCGACATGCTCCTGCACGCGCCCCTTGCGTCGCACACCGGCGGTATCGATCAGGCGGTATTCCTGCTTACCGCGCCGGAATGGCACTGAGATGCTGTCGCGCGTGGTGCCGGGCTCGTCGTACACGATGACGCGCTCCTCGCCCAGCAGGCAATTGATCAGCGTGGATTTGCCGACATTGGGTCGGCCGACCACAGCCACCCGGATCGCGCCAACATCCTCTTCCTCAGCGGCGTCGCCGGGTGCCGGCATCAACTCCGCGCAGCGCGCTGCCAACGTGCGCACGCCTCGACCATGTGCGGCGCTGACCGGCACTGGGTCGCCCATGCCCACATCGTAAAACTCCAGCGCTGAAACGGAGGCGTCCAGTCCATCGGTCTTGTTGAGCACCAGCAACAGCGGCACACCCGCACGACGCAGTTCAGCGGCGATCTGCTCATCCACCGGTGTCAGCCCGCTGCGCGCATCGACCACGAACAGCACCAGACTGGCCTCGCTCATGGCGGTGCGCGTCTGGCCGCTCATCACCGCATCGATGCCACCCTCTTCCTCGCCAATACCACCCGTGTCGACCAAAAGTACCGGGCGACCCTCCAGGTCAGCAGCGCCATAGTGACGGTCCCGTGTCAGGCCCGGCTGGTCGGAAACAATGGCATCCCGCCTGCGGGTCAGGCAGTTGAACAGGGTGGACTTGCCGACATTGGGCCGGCCGACAATGGCGATGATCGGCGTCATGGGCTTGGGCCGCGCACCGCGGCGAGGGGTCAGTTCAGTGAGTAGGCCGCCAGCTGACCATCGTTGGCCAGCACGTACAGGACGTCTCCGTCGACCAGCATCCGGGAGCGGATGCCGCTGTCATGCAACTGGGTACGACCGGTGAAGGAGCCGTCCCGATAGGACAACGCGTGCAGGTAGCCTTCGAAGTCGCCCACCACAACGTGATCGCCGACCGTCACCGGCGCAGTCACCCGCCGGTGCTTCAGGCCTTCCTGCTTCCAGATGGAATCTGACGTGCGCTGATCGATCGCTTCCACGATGCCTTCCTGGTCCGCCATGTAGACGGCAGCAACACCACCACTCAGCCCCTGGTGACTGGACGCATTCCGATCCCAGCGCGACACACCGGTCAGCGCATGGACTGCGGACAGGCGCCCCTGATAGCTTGCAACGTACACGGTCTCACCATCCAGCAGCAGGTCTCCGTCGATATCGACCATGCGCTCCAGTTCCGACTCCCCGCTGGGAATGCCGACCCGGTAGTCCCAGCGCATCTGCCCGGTTTCCAGATCAATGCCGGCCAATTTCCCGTTTGCGAAACCAGCCACCAACAGATCTCCGACAATGACCGGCCGACTGGTGCCGCGCAGGGTCAGGATGGGCACTTCATTATCGAAGACCCAGAGCGATGTACCGTCGGCAGCCTGAAAGGCGTGCACATTGTCATCCATGGACTGCACGATCACCTTGTCGCCGCTGATGACCGCCGGCGCCAGCACTTCACTGCTGACACGCGCCTGCCAGCGCGGCTCACCGGTGGTGGCATCCAGCGCGAACACGGCGCCGTCATGGGTTCCGACGACGGCCAGCCCGGCACCCACGCCAACGCCGCCGGAGATTCGCGTGTCGAGGTCTGAACGCCAGCGCACGCTGCCATTTGCACGGTCCAGACCCTGCACCCGGCCATCGGTATCCGCGACAATCAGCAGGTCACCGAGCAGACCGGGGGACAGGCGCATGTATTTTTCACCGTTACCGGAGCCCGCACGGGTGGACCAGATCTTTTGAAACTGCACCTGTGGCGTAACGTCCGTCAGTTCGGCGGGCTCGGTAAGGTTCTCCCCGCCACCCAGCAGACCACAACCACCCAGCAGGGCCGTCAGCACAACGCCTTGCAGTGTGCGCACGAAATGGTGCGGCGCTGCCCACCGGAGATTCACGCTCTGCATCAGGATTCCTCCGCGTTCGCAGCCAGATCGTCAAGTTTGAGTTCCAATAGCGGCCTGCGCTGGCCTACAGCGGACGCCTGTTCGCTGGCCTTCTGATAGGCCAGCACGGCATCCTGACGCCGGTCCAGCCGGATCAACAGGTCGCCCCGCAATTCCTGCCAGTCCACGGACACGAACTCCGGGTCCTGTTCCTCGAGGAGCGCCAGTGCCTCTTCAAACCGCTCCTGCCCCAGCAGCACCTGCGCAAGACGCAGTTGGGCGATCTCTGCCAGGCTGGGTGCCGGTTTCTGCCCGATCACCCAGCGCAGTTGTTCTTCCGCCCCGGCCATATCTTTTTTCTCAACAAGATGCCGCGCCATCTGCAAGGTCGCCATATGCGCATAAGCGGTCCCGACATGTTCCTCACGCAGCACTTTGGCCAGATGATGAAAGGTACTGTCCGCCGTGTCCGGCGCCTCGGGGTGCTGCATGGATTCCCAGGCCTCGCCCAACTGCTGGAACAGCGCCGAGGCTGCAACGGCCTGTTCGTACTGGCGCTTCTCCCACGCCTGCCAGCCGAATATCGCGCCCATGGCCAGCACGATTCCGGCGACAATGGAGGTGCCGCTCTCGCGCCACCATTTCTTCAGCGCCTCGACCTGTTCTTCTTCGGTGGTATATCCCATAAGTACTGCCTGCGACGTCCGTCCTGTGCGCGCCCTGCGTCCCTGTCTAATCAGCCAGTCGCTCGCGCAACCAACCGGCAATTTCTGCTGCGGGGACGGTAACCTGCGCACCCTCTCTCCGCAAGTCCCGCACGGTAATCTGATCGCCGTGAAGTTCATCCTCGCCCTGAATCAGCGCGAACCGTGCGCCGCTCTGATCGGCCTTCTTCATGCGCGACTTCATGCCGCCGCCACCCAACACCGACAACACGCGCAAGCCGGGCAGGTCATCCCGCAACCGTTCTGCCAGGGTCAGCCGGGCCGCTTCCGCCGCCTCGCCCAGTGCCACCAGGCACACTTGCGGAGCGCGGTCCGGCACCCGGGACAAGGCGCCGGCCGTTTCCAGCAGGAGCAGGAGCCGCTCCAGCCCCAGTGCGAATCCTACCGCCGGTGTGGGTTTTCCGCCGAGGTGCTCGACCAGACCGTCGTAACGCCCACCCGCGCAGACCGTGCCCTGGGCCCCGAGCGAATCCGTGACCCACTCGAACACTGTGCGCCCGTAGTAGTCGAGACCGCGCACCAGGCGCTGGTTCACCGTGTACGGGATGCCGGCCTGATCCAGGTACCGCAGGAATCCGTAAAAATGTTCCGCCGATTCGGCATCCAGGAAATCCGCCAGTTGTGGCGCCTCCACGAGCAAACTTTGGGTGCCGCCATCCTTGGAATCCAGGATGCGCAGGGGGTTGGTGTCCAGCCGCCGCTGGCTGTCCGCGTCCAGATCGCTGCGCCGTTTCGTGAGAAAGGCCACCAGTGCATCACGATAGCGACCGCGGGACGCTGACGTGCCCAGGGAGTTGACCTGCAGGGTCACGTGATCCTGAATACCCAGCTCTTTCCAGAGACGCGCGCACAGCAGGATCAGTTCGGCATCGATGTCCGGCCCGGCCAACCCGAACACTTCGGCACCGACCTGATGGAACTGACGGTAACGGCCCTTCTGCGGGCGCTCATGGCGGAACATCGGCCCCATGTACCAGAGTCGCCGGACCTGGTTGTAGAGAAGGCCATGCTGCTCCCCTGCCCGCACGCATCCGGCGGTCCCCTCCGGCCGCAGTGTCACGCTGTCGCCGTTGCGGTCCTCGAAGGTGTACATCTCTTTCTCGACAATATCAGTCACCTCGCCGATGGAGCGCGCAAACAGCGCGGTGGGCTCCATGATCGGCAGGCGGATCTCGTCGTAGCCATAGCGGCGCAGGGTGTCCGCGATGCATCGCTCCATCCACTGCCAGCCAGGCGTCTGCTCCGGGAGGAGATCATTCATGCCGCGCACGGCCTGCAAGCGTTTTGCCATCAATCCGCCCCTAACCGCGTGCGATCGTCGTGGCTTCCTCGCGGCTGCGCGCAGAGGCCTTGTCCCGGATCATGCGCTCGAGATCATCCACCAGCTTGGTGTTGTCGAGTTTCTGGTGTGGCTCCCCATCGATGTAGACCAGCGAGGTCTGCTTTGATCCGCCGGTCAGCCCGACGTCCGCCTCACGCGCCTCGCCGGGCCCGTTCACCACGCAGCCAATCACGGCCACGTCCATGGCCACATTGACATCTTCCAGCCGCGCTTCCAGTTCATTCAGGGTGCCAATCACATCAAAATTCTGCCGCGAGCAGCTTGGGCAGGCAATGAAATTGATGCCATGCGAGCGGAGATGGAGGCTCTTTAGAATGTCGTAGCCGACCTTCACTTCCTGCACCGGGTCCGCCGCAAGTGATACCCGGATGGTGTCCCCGATACCTTCCATGAGCAAAAGGCCCAGGCCAATCGCGGATTTCACCGAGCCGGAGCGAAATCCACCCGCCTCGGTGATCCCGAGATGCAATGGTTGTTCGATCATGCCGGCGATGATGCGATAGGACGCAACCGCCATGAATACATCGGAGGCTTTCACGCTGACCTTGAAGTCGTGGAAATTCAGCTTCTCCAGAATGTTCACGTGTCGCATCACGGATTCCACCAGCGCATCAGGCACCGGCTCGCCGTATTTCTGCTGCAGATCCTTCTCCAGCGAGCCCGCGTTGACACCAATCCGGATGGGTATACCGCGATCCGCCGCCGCACTGACTACCTGACGGATGCGGTCTTCCCGGCCAATGTTGCCGGGATTGATGCGCAGACAATCCACGCCGTATTCGGCCACCTTCAGCGCGATGCGGTAGTCGTAGTGAATGTCGGCCACCAAAGGAACCGATACCTGGGCGCGAATTTCCCGGAAGGCTTCCGCCGCGTCCATGCTGGGCACCGAGACCCGCACCAGATCGGCACCGGCAGCCGCGATTGCTTGCACCTGGGCGACGGTTGCCTGCACGTCACAGGTCTCCGTATTGGTCATGCTCTGCACAGCGATCGGCGCGTCACCCCCAATCGGCACATTTCCGACATGGATCTGACGGGACTTGCGGCGATTGATGGGAAGTCGGAACTGCATGTCAGTTCAATACGAAGTTGGCGGTGTTGTTGACGGCGTACGCGCGCAGGTCAACTTCTTCGCCATTGAAAACCAGCTTGGCACCACGGACGTTGCCGACCCGCACCGAGTAGGGAGATTCCCCCTCCAGTGCAATCGCATCCCCTGCGCGCTTCACACCAAACGCCAGCGTGGTCCCCGAGGCATCTTTCACCTGGATCCAGCAGTCGGCATAAAAATGCATTTCCAGCTTGCTGCTGCGCTGCTCGAAACGATCGACCGGCGGCGGCGCCGCGGGCGCCGACTCTGCAGGCTCGACCGTCGCCCCGCCCACCGGAACGGGCGGGGCGTCCCGCGTTTCCACGCGGTCGGCGGCCGCACGCTCCGCCTTCGATGCTGCCGCCTGCATATTGGCCAACTGCTTCTCCGCGTGCGTAGTCAACACGGCACCGCCCCCTGTTTCGGGTGCGCCCGCTGCTTCCATGGATGATCCACCCGATGCATCCGGCGATGGTGCGTCCGGCGCGACCACGGAATAAAGCCCGAGTGAGACCAGCAATAGCAGCGCGCAGCCCATCGCAAACCAGATCCGCCGCTGCCAGCGCTCAGCTTCCGTGCCCTCTCGACGGGCGCGTCCGTCATGCTCTGCCTGGTCACGGAGGTACTCATCGTACAACTCCATCACCCGGTGCTCCGGGATCGCCATGCGTTTGGCATAGCTGCGCAGGTAGCCGCGCACGAACGTGGCGCCGGGCAGTCGGGAAAACTCGCCGGCTTCAATCGCCTGTACGTAGTGGAGCGTGAGGTAGAGTTCTTCAGCCAGCGCAGCCTGCTCGATACCGGCCGCCTCACGCGCCTCACGCAGCAATTGCCCGGGATGCGAGACAATCGCCGACTGGTAGGGGCGGTAGCCCGTATGTTCCGATCCCTGCACCATCAGTTCGTGGTCTCCCGGAATAACCGGTACTCCTCCGAGGCAGGAAACAGGTTGCGGAGTTGCAGGGAGTAGCTCGCCACTGCATCGTTATTTCCCAGCGCGCGTTCCAGCCGGATTCCGAGCCAGAGCCCCTGCGCGTCCGGACCCAGTTTCAGCGCTTCAAAGCGCTTGAAGTGCTTGTAGGCGTTCGGAAAGTCTTCACGACTGAAATAGATTTCCGCCAGTTCCAGGTGTGACCGGCTCAGCCCCTCATTCAGATTGACCGCGCGTAGGAAGGCCTGCTCGGCCTCATAGTAGCGCCCGACACTGAGGTAGGCACGTCCGAGGTTCTCGAACACCAGAAACCGACGCGGATAGAGCGTATCGCCAGCGGCAATCTCCAGTTGCATGATGGCCTCTGCGCTCAAATTCTGCTTGTGCAGATAAGCGCCGAAATTATTACGTGCCTGCGTGTAACCCGGGTCCAGCGCCAGTGCGCGCGAGTAATGCTCGTAGGCGAGTTGATGCTCCAGATCACCCGCGTACATGATGGCGAGTGCATGGTGCACCTCAGAGGAACGCGGTGACAGTTCCAGCGCGTGCAGCAATGGCCGCTTGGCGCTCTGGCGGTCGCCATTTCGGATGTGGGCCAGCCCGAGTTCCACCGATGCCCTGGCCTGATTCTCCTTGGACTGGGCTTCGGAGAGATTCTCTCCTTCCACGGTGTGAATGCAGGCCGTGGTCAGGATCAGCGTAAACAGCAGCGCAGCGCGTTGCACCATTCGCAGCCCGTTCGTTGTTCTGCTCAGCATGCCCTGACCGACGCCCCCGCTTCCTGTGCTGCCACTTTAGCAATATAGCGGTCAGAGCGCCGGGTGCGATCCTGCACCGCTCCCACCAACTGCCCGCAGGCAGCACTGATGTCATCGCCACGCGTGGTGCGGATCGTGGTGATAAATCCATGCTGGTGCATGCGCGCATGAAATGCGCGAACAGCATTGTTGGAAGGACGACGATATCCGGAATTCGGAAATGGATTGAACGGAATCAGGTTCAGCTTGCAGGGGAAATCCGCCAGCAGTTCCGCCAGGGCTTCGGCATGCTCCGGCTGGTCATTCACGCCGGCAATCAGGGTGTATTCCACGGTAATTGATTTTCGCGCCGCGGTGTTGCCGAGATAGTCCCGGCAGGCGTTGAGCACCTGCGCGATCGGGTACTTGCGATTGACGGGCACCAGATCATTGCGCAATGCATCTGTCGGCGCATGCAGCGACAGGGCCAGCGAAACATCCGCCTCCTTTGCCAGACGCACGATGCCCGGCACCACGCCGGCCGTACTGACCGTCACCCGGCGCTTGGACAGGCCGTAGCCGAGGTCATCCGTCATGATGGAAACGGCGTCCAGCACGGCATCCAGATTCAACAGCGGCTCACCCATTCCCATGAAGACGACGTTGGTCAGTGCGGGGCCATCCTCCCCGGACTCAGCCAGCGCTGCCCGCGCAATCCAGACCTGGGCGATGATTTCCGCGGCACTCAGGTTGCGCTGAAAACCCTGCTTGCCGGTTGAACAGAAACTGCAATCCAGCGTGCAACCGACCTGGGAGGAGACACAGAGGGTGCCGCGTTTGCCATCCGGAATGAAAACCGTTTCGACCGAGCCGCCGCCCTCAATATTGATCAGCCACTTGCGGGTACCATCCTCTGATACATGGCTCCAGCTCACAGCGGGAAAACGGAACTCGGTATCCACTGCCAGACTGTCCCGCAGGCTGCGGCTCAGGTTCGTCATTTCCTGCAGATCGCTGACACCACTGTGGTAGAGCCACTTCATCAGCTGGTCGGCCCGGAAACGCTTTTCGCCGCGCGCCACGAAGAAGGCCGCGAGTTTCTCCCGCGGCATTCCGATCAGGTTTGTTTTCGTGGCGACAGCGTCCGTCATGCTTAGCGCTCAGCGGGTCCGATCGCAGACTTCTTCCGGCGCAAAGAAATAACCGATTTCCCGCTCCGCAGACGCCGGAGAATCCGAGCCATGGACCGCGTTCTCATCAATGGTCTGTGCGAAATCAGCCCGCACAGTGCCAGCCGCAGCCTCCGCCGGGTTGGTCGCACCCATGAGGTCGCGGTGATGCGCGATGGCGTTCTCGCCTTCCAGCACCGAAACCA
>JBFKXW010000031.1:0-13958 GCA_041637915.1 Pseudomonadales bacterium
AGCTGGACGCTGTCCCGGCCCGGGTCGAACGAAGGCTGCGGGGAGAGCTCGGCACAATCAATGAGAAAACCAGCATGCTGAACCAGGAAGTGGGCAGCGTGCGCAGCAAGATCGATCGCGTCATCCAGGAGATGTCTGCGCTGACCACTGCTGATCGCAGCGACTGGATGCTGGCGGAAGTGGAATATCTGTTGCGGCTGGCTACGCAGCGGGTCCTCATGGAAGATGACCTGATCAGTGCCGAGGTCATTTTGCAGGCGGCCGACGGCGTACTGCTGGAGCTGGATGATTCCAGGCTGCATGGCGTGCGTGCCGCGCTGGCCGAAGACCTTGCCGCGGTGCGCGCTGCGGGTGCGCTGGACGTGGAGGGCCTGTTTCTGCGCATGCGGGCGACCGCGCAGCAGGTCGATGCGCTGCCATTGATCGTGCCCAGTCGGGAACTGGGCTCGGCGCGTGACTCACTGATTGCTGCCGGTGAGGTGCCGGTGGAGGGCACCGGTGAGGAGGCGGTAAGGAACCTGCTGGAACGCGGCTGGCAGCAGATTCGTGAACTGGTCGTGGTGCGTCGTCGCAGTGAGTCGGTACGTCCCCTGCTACCGCCGGATCAGGAGTACTACCTCCGTCAGAATCTGCGCATGCTGATTGAGCAGGCGCAACTGGGCCTGCTGCGGGGCAGCAATGCCGTGTACCAGGAGAGCCTGATTGCTGCGCAGCAATGGATCCAGCACTATTTCCCCGCCGATGACGAGTCGGTACAGGGCATGTTGAAGACGCTGGGCGAGGCGGCCCGGTTTGACGTCAGCCCGCAACGACCGGATGTTGCCCGGGGCCTGCGGGCGCTGCAGAAGCGGCAGGCAGACCGCCACTGGCGCACGCCCAGCAACGGCCAGGCTGACGCATCATGAGAATTCTGTTTCTGCTCGTCGTTCTGGCGCTGCTGCTGGGTAGCTGGCTGGGTGGTGCGATCCTGCACGATGCCGGCTATGTGTTGATTGCCTACGATCGCTGGACGCTGGAGACCAGTATCTGGGTGAGCGGCACCCTGTTACTGCTTGCCTTTATCGCCTTTTACCTGCTCATGAACCTGGCGCTGGGTATCTCACGCTCCCCGAAAACCGTCCGCCAGTGGATTCGCGACTCGCGGCTGCGCCGCAGTAACCGGTACATCGCGCAGGGTATGCGCCAGTTTGCCGAGGGGTACTGGAAGCAGGCGCGCAAGTCGCTGGTGCGCAGCGCCGAGGATTCCGAAATGCCGATGGTCAATTATCTGGTCGCAGCGTGGGCCGCGGATCGGCAGGGCGACGAGGAGGCACGTGCCAGCTTGTTGCAGGCAGCGCGCGGCGCCGATGAAGAGGCTGAACTGGCGGTTGGCATCACGGAATCACAGATTCTGATTGAGCGTCGCCAGTGGATGGCGGCAGAAGAGCGGCTGCACGAACTGCGGGGGCGCTACCCGGATCATCCCTGGCTGTTACGACTCATTGCGACGGTCTTTGAGGCCAGTAACAACTGGGGTGCACTGGCCTCCCTGTTGCCGGAATTGCGTAGCCAGAAGGTGTGGGGCCGTGAGATTCTCCGCCAACTGGAACTGCGTGTGTACCTGGCCCTGCTGGAGCCCCCCGAAGTGCCGCCGGGCGCGGACCCGGCCGAGCGCCTGAAGCGGCTCGAGGCACAATGGGCCAGCATTCCGTCCAAACAGCAGAATCATTCCGAACTGGTGCGGGCCTTCGCCGAGCACCTGATGGAACTGGGTGCACATGGGCGGGCCGAAATCCTGCTGCGAAATGCGCTGAAACGGCGCTGGCACAATGAACTGGTCCGCCTGTACGGCCTGGTGGCTGGCGAGCACCCCACCAAGCAACTGCAGAATGCGGAAGGCTGGCTCCGCGAGCATCCCAACAATGCGTTTCTGCTGCTGGCGCTGGGGCGGATCAGTCTGCGCAATGAACTCTGGGGCAAGGCGCGGAACTACTTTGAGTCCAGTCTGGGACTGATCCGCAGCCCGGACGCCTACTTTGAACTTGGCCGGCTGCTGGAGCACCTCGGTGAGACGGTGGAGGCTGAAGTCTGCTTCCGGCGCGGGCTGGAGAAGCACGCTCGACATCTGCTGGAATTCGAGTTTCCGCAGAACTGATCATTGCGCCGATTTCCGGCCGCACTGCTCAGAATTCTGCGTTTCGCTTCACGTAATTCCGCAAATAGCTGGCGCGGTAATCACTGATACCCCAGGCGGCAAGATAACCTTCGACGAATTTTTCGCGGCCGTAGCGGGTGAAAATTTCGCGGTCATCGCGCTTGTTGAGCAGATGCAGGATGTTGCGGGCGCGCCGCCAGGTGTTGAGCGGGATTCCCTTGATGTCCAGGTCGCTGATGTCGATCAGCGCGAAACGGTCATCGGGAGTGCGCAGGATGTTGGCGAGGTGTATGGCCCGGAACATGATGCCCCGACTGTGCAGCATTTCCAGGTATGCTGGTAGCCGGTCGAGCAACTGCAAATCGCCACCCGCTACAAGCTCGCGAATCTCGTCTCCCTCCACCCCGTGATAGCGAACCACGTCGACCCCGTGTTTGCGGCAGCGATACATGCGGTCACACACCGGTGCGCAGATGTTGTATTCCCGCAGCGCCAGCGAATTCCGGACAAACTGCAAGCCCTGCGGGCGGATCCGCGACGTGGACACCAGTTTCCGGTGCCGAAAAAATTTGATGTACTCACCGTCCGCCAGTTTGAGCACCTTGGGAGACTCGCGCGGGCCAACGACCGGTTCGCCAAGCTGATACATCGCCAGCAGACGACGTTCGCTGATTTTCTTGACCAGCTTGCGATGGTAGGGGCGTGGCTCACCGGGGGGGCGGGTCTTGAAACGGCGGTGCAACCACATGTACTGGTCCGGGTGACGGCGGATCGCGCTTTCCAGCCATTCGTTGACGCGGGTTGCGCTGGCCTCCGCGGTGGGGCCTGGAAAGTTTTCCAGCGGTGGCTCGACCCGCAGTTCGTAGCCGCGATTGTCGTCCGAACGGAAATGGCTGAAGGGCACTACCCGCGCGCCGCTCATTTCGGCAAAGCGTGCGGTAGCCGTGATGCTGGCGGCAGGAATGCCGAAAAAGGGTGCGAACACGGAATGTTTGGCGCCGTAGTCCTGGTCCGGTGCGTACCAGACCACCCGGTTCTTCTTCAGGCTGCGCAGCATGCCGCGCACCTCGGTGCGGCCAAACGCGGTACCGTAAAGGCGCTCCCGCCCGCGCAACATATAGCGTTGAAACACCGGGTTGGGGTGTGGCCGATAGGTGACATCCAGGTCCTGGAACAGGGACAACAGCGCGCCGCCGAGGTCCAGCGTGGTGAAGTGCCCGCCCAGCAGCAGCACACCCTTGCCATGCGCAAGGGCTTCCGTCAGATGCTCCTGCCCCGTCAGCCGGACCCGGTCACGCAACAGGGCCGGATCGCGAAACCAGGCGACTGCGGTTTCCACCATGCCGATGGCATTGCTGACAAAAGTCCTGCGCACCAGTCGGCGCTGGGCGCGGTCGTCGAGTTCCGGAAAGCAAAGCTGCAGGTTGACCTCGGTAATATGGCGCCGGTCGCGGCCCACCAGATACATGAGCCAGCCGAGTGTGCGGCCGATGCCCATACGGACCGGGTGCGGACAGTGCGCAGAAGCCCACAACAGGCCGATGCCCAGCCAGGCCGGCCAGTAGCGCGGCTGGCGCAGGGCGGCGTCGCTGGGTTCAGGATTGCTCAAACGGGATCTCCGCCGTTGGCCGTCGCTTCTCGCGTCACGGCACTGATTGCACTATGTTGTCAGCAGGCTCCTGGCCAGGAGCCGATCGAATCATAATAGGTTACGAAGCCGGATGGTGGGGGTCAGCAGGGATCATGAAACTATCGATGCCAAAGTTTGACCAGGCCAATGTGCTGGTGGCGGGAGACATCATGCTCGACCGGTACTGGCACGGGGATACTTCGCGCATCTCGCCGGAGGCACCGGTGCCGGTGGTCCGGGTTGGCCAGGTCGAGGACCGAGCGGGTGGCGCCGGTAATGTCGCATTGAATATCGCCTCGCTGGGTGCGGCGGTCACGCTGGTGGCGGCCACCGGTCAGGATGAAGCCAGCGGTGTGCTGGAAACCCGCCTCTCGGCGGCAGGGATTCACTGCCGGTTTCAGCATGTCCGCGATTTGCCAACGATTACCAAGCTGCGGGTCATCAGCCGACACCAGCAATTGATCCGACTCGACTTCGAGGAAGGCTTTGCGCATATCGATGTCACCGGCTTCACCAGCAAGTACAGCGAGCGGCTGGAGCAGGTACAGGCGGTGATCCTGTCCGATTACGGCAAGGGCGCCTTGCGTAATCATCAGGAACTGATCCGGCTGGCACGCGACGCCGGCAAGCATGTACTGGTTGACCCCAAGGGAACGGATTTTTCCATCTACCGCGGCGCAACGCTGATGACGCCGAATCTACATGAGTTCGAGGCCGTGGTCGGGCACTGCGCGGACGAACGCGAGATCGTCGAGAAAGGGCAGAGGTTGCGCGGGGAACTGCAAATGGATGCACTGCTCATCACCCGCGGTGAGCACGGGATGACCTTGCTGCGTGAAGGCGCGCCGGAATTACACCTGCCGGCGCGGGCACGCGAAGTGTTTGATGTGACCGGCGCCGGAGATACCGTGATCGGCGTGCTGGCCGCGGCTCTGGCGGCCGGAGAGAGCCTGCCGCATGCCACGGGTCTGGCCAACCTGGCGGCTGGCATCGTGGTCGGCCAGCTGGGCACCGCTGCGATTTCTGCGCCGGAACTGCGTCGTGCCATCGGCCGCGAGCAGGGTTCGGAGTGCGGTGTCATGACCGAGTCGCAGCTTGCGATGGCCATGGAAGATGCCCGTGCGCAGGGCGAGAAGATCGTCTTCACTAATGGCTGTTTTGACATTATCCATGCCGGCCATGTGGGTTACCTGGAACAGGCGCGTGGGTACGGTGACCGGCTGGTGGTGGCGGTGAACAGCGATGAATCGGTGACCCGCCTGAAGGGCCCGGGTCGACCGATCAACGCAGTGGACCGGCGTATGGCCGTTCTGGCGGGGCTGGAGTCGGTCGACTGGGTCGTTTCCTTCGCGGAAGACACGCCGGAACGGTTGCTGGAAGTGCTCAAGCCCGATGTGCTGGTAAAGGGGGGGGATTACAACAGCGTCGACGAAGTGGTCGGTGCGCCCATTGTGCAGGGCTATGGCGGCGAGGTGCATGTCATGGGGCAGTTCGACAGCCTCTCCACCTCCGGTATCGTCGACAAGATTCGCGGCGACTAACGCGTCCCGGACACGTACTGCAGGGCGCGCGCCACGCAGGCTGCGTTATGGCGCAAGTGCGCCGGCGTGATCGTGCCGACAATCACACTGTGCACGCCGGGCAGCGAAAAGATGTAGTCGAAGCTGTCCTGCACCGGGTCACCACTGTTGTCCGCGGCGCAGGCGTGGCCGCTGGCCAGCGCTTTCTTGATGATGACGCCACGCTCCCGGGCTGCCGCTTTTTCCGCGACGACCGCCTCCTCACGTGATTGCAGATTCAGCGTGATCATAACGACATCCGCCTGTTCGAGTGCCAGCTGGCCGCCCTCGATCGTTTTCGTGGACATGCCGTGGGCACGCAGCAACCCCTCTTTTTTGAGCGTTTCCAGTGTCTCAAGCACCCCGTGCTCACGGATATTGGTGATGTCGTTGCCATCACTGTGTACGAGCACGAGGTCCAGACAGTCTGTGGCGAGGCGCTGCAGGCTGCGTTCCACACTGAAACGCAGGTGCGCGGGGGAGAAGTCAAATCGGCTGACACCCTGCTCGAATTCCTCGCCCACCTTGGTGCAAATCACCCATTCGCGACGGTCTGACCTCAGCAGCTTGCCGAGACGTTCCTCGCTGTTGCCGTACGCCGGGGCGGTATCGATCAGGTTGATGCCCAGCTCGCGGGCCAGATCAAGCAGCTTGCGCGCTTCACGGTCGTCGGGGATACGAAATGAAGCCGGGTACTTTACGCCCTGATCCCGGCCGAACTTGACTGTGCCCAGCCCCAGCCGGGAAACGTCCAGCCCGCAGCTGCCGAGTGGAACGCGTCTCATGCGAAGCCGCCCGCCCAGAAGTTGGCGGCGATGGGTACCCGCCGGGCCGTCGGGATTTCCGGTTGTGGTTGACAGGGCGTTACGCCCTGTTGCCCAAGCTGGGCGAGCACCTCGCTGGCCAGATTTGGAGAAAGCGCCAGTTTGGTCGGCCAGCCGACGAGCACGTGCTCCTTGGCATACAGATAGGCGGTATCCGGCCGTGCCTTTGCCGAGGTCGCCGGTTCCGCACGGTTGATTCGCAGGCAGGCCCAGTCCGCTTCGCGCAGGTCGATCCAGGGCAGGACTGCGCGCAGTTCCTTTTGGGCCTGTCGGATCTGCGCCTCGTCAGTGCGTTCCACCCCGGTCTCTGCCAGTTCGCCGCCGAGGTACCAGACCCACTGGCCGTTCGGCAACGGATGGCTGGTGATGGTCATGCGCGGCTTGGAACCGGCGCCCAGACAGTGGGCATAGATCGGGTGTGGATGCTGATGCCGAACCATCACCATATTCAGCGGCCGCAACTGCATGGCCGGCTTGCGCAACTGTGCGGCTTCTATCAGCGCGGCATTTCCTGCGCCCGCTGTGAATACGAACCGCTCCGCCTCGATGCGCAGCCCTTCATAGCAGAGCGCGACCGGTCGCCCGGGAGCGGACAGTTCGAAATGGCCGGTCTCGGTGCGGGCCTGCATCATGCAGCCCTCATTGTGAGCAGCCAGTGCGCCGAGCACCGAGGGAACGTCGAGAACCACCTCATCAAGCTGATACAGCATGCCCTTGAAGCCGGGATCGCGGAATGCGGGCGGGATGGCGTCGCCCTCGGCGGGCTGAACCCGGCCCCGGACTGCCTTGCTGGCAAAGAAGGCCACCATCCGGCTGCCCAGTTTGCCTGTTGACCACAGGTAATGATGTTCGGAAAGAATCCGCCCGGCGGAGAGATCAATTTCGCCGTTGCCGGCGAGGCAGGCACGCCAGACTGAGGGCATGTCGGCAATGGCATTGGCGGCCTGCGTGACACTGCCCTGCAGCGCGTACTTGGCGCCGCCATGAATGATGCCCTGCGAGCAAACCGACTGCGCGCAACCCAAGGCCTCCGCCTCGACCAGCAGGCCACTGAAACCTGCCTGCCGCAGACGCGTGAGTAGCCACAGGCCGGCGATTCCACCGCCGATTATTACAACGTCCGTACGCAGGGTTTCGGTCATGGCCGGGTGCCGGTTGGGGGCGTGAGGAACAGTATAGGGCCTCACCTATACTGCGGACATGTACAGACTGTTCTACACCTGGTTCTTCTACCTGCTGTTGCCGGCCGTGCTGCTGCGCCTGCTGGTCCGGGCGCGCAAGGCACCCGCCTACCGCCAGCGCTGGCTGGAGCGGCTGGGATTCTTTCAGGCACCCCCGGGTGTCCGCGGCGGCATCTGGGTGCACGCGGTGTCCGTGGGGGAGACTATTGCCGCTGCGCCGCTGATTCGGCGACTGCAGGCAGAGCACCCCGGTGTGCCCATTACCCTGACCACCATGACGCCGACCGGCTCTGAGCGGGTCCGGGCGCTGTTCGGGGAGTCCGTGTTTCACGTGTATGCGCCGTGGGACTTTCCGGGCGCGCTGCACCGGTTTCTGGATCGCGTACAGCCTCGGCAGCTCATCATCATGGAGACCGAGTTGTGGCCGAACATGGTGTACCACTGCCATCTGCGTGGTATCCCGGTCGTGCTGGCCAATGCCCGCTTGTCCGAGAAGTCTGCCGGCGGGTATGCACGGGTTGGCCGACTCACCCGGGAAATGCTGGTTTGCCTGGAACGGGTGGCCGTACAAACCGCCGATGAGGCTGAGCGCTTCGTTGCGCTGGGGCTGCCGAGACGACGTTGCGAAATCACTGGCAGCATCAAGTTTGATCTGGATGTGCCCGCTGAACTGGCGGTTACTGCCGGACAGCTGCGGGCCACCTGGGGAGAGGATCGTCCGGTGCTCGTCGCGGCCAGCACCCATGAGGGGGAGGATGAGCTGGTACTGGAGGCCTTCCGCACCCTGCGCGAGAAGCATCCGGATCTGCTGCTGATTCTGGTCCCCAGGCATCCAGAGCGGTTTGACCGGGTCGATGGCCTGTGCCAGCGTGCCGGATTCAAAGTGACACGGCGCGGTCGCGGTCAGACGGCTTCGCGGGCGACCCAGGTGTACCTGGGCGACACGATGGGCGATCTCATGTTGCTGTTCGGGGCGTCTGACGTCGCCTTCGTTGGTGGCAGCCTGGTCGACCATGGGGGGCATAACGTGCTGGAGCCGGCCGCGCTGGGCGTGCCGGTGGTGACCGGCACGTCACACTTCAATTTCCTGGAGATCACCCGGGCGCTGGAATCCGCCGGCGGCCTGCTGACTGTTCAAAATGAGCGCGGACTGGCCAACTCGGTCAGTATGCTGCTGGAAGACGAGGTCCAACGTCGGGAAATGGGCCAGGCCGGACAAGCGCTGGTGGAGAATAACCGGGGTGCGCTGGACCGGCTGGTCGGCATTGCCTCGGAACTGCTAAGCCGGTAACCACCGGACTGGCTGCCGCGCCCTCGACCGTGCGGTTGAGATCGCCTGCCACGCTGCCCTATGATGCAGGTCTTTCCCGTTACGGATGATCCCATGTCGGACGCTGATCTCGATATCCTGGCCGAGGGCACGAGCCTTCCCGATCATGTGCTGAAGCCGCTGTCCGGATCGCACAAGGTGTATATCACGGGCAGCCGTCCCGACATCCGTGTGCCCATGCGGGAGATTGCCCAGAGCGAAACCCGTACCGAGCAGGGCGTGGTGCCCAACCCACCGCTGCGCGTCTACGACCCTTCGGGTCCGTACACCGATCCGGATCGGGACATCAACATTCGGGAAGGTCTGGGACGTATTCGCGAACCCTGGATCGAGCGGCGCGGAGATACCGAGCGCGGCGGCGAACGCGCAGGCCTTCCGGGTGCGGCATTCCCGGGCGCCGTGCCGGTCGTGAAGGCGCGCGCCGGCTGCAATGTCAGCCAGATGCATAACGCGCGCAAGGGCGTCATCACGGAGGAAATGGAATACGTCGCCATCCGTGAAAACCTGCTGCGTGCGCAACTGGCGGAGACGCTCGCAACGGATGTCGGCGTGTTGCCGGGAGAGTCCTTCGGCGCCAACCTGCCGCAGGAGATCACGCCCGAGTTCGTACGCGAGGAAGTGGCCAGCGGCCGCGCAATCATTCCTGCGAACATCAACCACCCGGAAATTGAGCCGATGGCGATCGGCCGCAATTTCCTCGTCAAGGTGAATGCCAATATTGGCAACTCCGCGCTGTCGTCCTCGATTTCCGAGGAGGTCGCGAAGATGGTCTGGGCGATCCGCTGGGGCGCCGACACGGTCATGGACCTCTCGACCGGGAAGAATATTCATGAAACCCGCGAGTGGATTCTGCGCAATTCACCGGTTCCCATCGGTACCGTGCCGATCTATCAGGCACTGGAGAAAGTGGGTGGCGTGCCGGAGGCGCTCACCTGGGAGCTGTACCGGGATACATTGATCGAGCAGGCCGAACAGGGTGTCGATTACTTCACCATTCATGCCGGCGTACTGCTGCGTTATGTGCCGCTGACCGCGAATCGCGTCACTGGAATCGTATCGCGCGGCGGCTCCATCATGGCGAAGTGGTGTCTGGCGCATCACCAGGAGAATTTCCTCTACACGCGGTTTGAGGAAATCTGCGAGATCATGAAGGCGTACGACGTGTCCTTCTCGCTCGGGGATGGCTTGCGTCCCGGCAGCATCGCTGATGCCAATGATGCCGCCCAGTTTGCGGAGCTGGAGACACTCGGCGAGCTCACCCAGATCGCCTGGCGCCACGATGTACAAACCATGATCGAAGGTCCCGGGCATGTGCCCATGCAGCGGATTCGCGAGAACGTGACCAAGCAGCTGGAAGTGTGCAGCGAGGCGCCGTTCTACACGTTGGGACCGCTGACCACCGACATTGCACCGGGTCACGATCACATCACGTCCGCCATCGGTGCCGCCATGATCGGCTGGTTTGGCACGGCAATGCTTTGTTACGTCACACCGAAAGAGCATCTGGGCCTGCCGGATCGCGATGACGTCAAGCAGGGTCTGATCGCCTACCGGATCGCTGCGCATGCGGCGGACCTGGCCAAGGGGCATCCGGCCGCGCAGATTCGTGACAACGCGCTCTCCCGCGCCCGCTTCGAGTTTCGCTGGGAGGATCAGTTCAATCTGGGTCTGGATCCCGATACGGCCCGCTCTTTCCATGATGAGACCCTGCCCAAGGACTCGGCCAAGGTCGCGCACTTTTGTTCCATGTGCGGCCCGAAGTTCTGCTCCATGCAGATCACCCAGGAGCTGCGGGACTATGCCCGCAATCAGGGGATCGAGAAGATTCCGCTGGCAGTGGATAACGGCATGGAGGAAAAGTCAGCGGAGTTCCGGGCGAAGGGCGCGCAGTTGTATCAGGAAGTCTGAATCGCAACGTGGCCTGCCGCGCGGGTGACGGATGTTGCCCGGTAGGCGGGCGAACATTCGCCAACTATACTGGCCAGAGCGATCAGAACCGGCATCGGCGAATGTCGAGTCGGAACCGGAAAGCTGGAATGGGAACCCTGGCCTGCCATGATTGATGTTGCACCGCGCAGAAAATACGTTCCGGATCTGAGCGGTCTGCATGAAGACTGCGAGATGAATTATCGTCGTCTGCGGGAAATACTCCCGGCTTTCGAGGCGGGACAGCACTTCGTGCTGCGCCTGTCGCATGAGGAGCAGGCGTCTGATGTCCGCACGCTGTTTCGGGTGATCTCCAGTGCCCGGTACACCGCAGAGGTGGAGATCATCCAGCTCTCCTCGATCAGTACCTACTGTGATTCTCCCTGCATGCGCGTGCGTGTGTATCACGACACCCGCATGGTGGAAGTGATCGGCTATCAGGGGGTATCGCGCTTCCGCTCTTCCTATTCCTACCCGAACCAGCGGATGCGCCAGCCCGACGAGAAAACCTCGGTGAACCGGCTGCTGGCCGACTGGCTTCAGCTTTGCCTGGAAATCGGTTTGCTGATCGCCGAAACGCCGGCGCGCAGCACACTGTAGGAATCGGCTGTTGAGCGCTGAACCGTTGCGTATCGTTCAGATCACGGATTCCCATCTTTTTCGTGAGGAAGACGGCCGCCTGCTCGGCATGAATACACGGAAAAGTCTCGGCATGGTGCTGGAACTGGTGCGGGAGAGATCGCCTGATTTTGATGTGCTGCTGGCGACGGGTGATCTGTCTCAGGATCACTCGCCGGAAAGCTATCAGGCGTTCCTGGACGCCATGCTGAGCCTGCATCCACCTGCAATGTACTGGTATCCGGGCAACCATGATGACGTGCCGTGCATTCGCGCATTGCTGGGCCAGAACTCCCCGGTATTGCAGCGCGTCGTGATCCATGAGCCCTGGCAACTCGTCTTACTGGACTCCACCATACCGGGCAAGGTGCCAGGTCATCTCGGTGAAACGGAAATTCAGGCGCTGGATCAGGCGCTTGCCGCCCGCCCTGATCTGCACACCCTGGTTTGCTTTCATCACCAGCCGGTGCCGGTCGGTTGCCGCTGGCTGGATACCCAGAAGATCAAGGACGCCGATGCACTTTTTGAAGTGATCGACCGGCATGCCAATGTGCGTGGAATTCTCTGGGGGCACGTGCATCAGCATATTGATCGTGAACGCCAGGGCGTGCGACTGTTGGCAACGCCCTCCACCTGCGTTCAGTTTGCGCCAGACAGCGAGGATTTTGCCGTCGACAGTGAACCGCCCGGATACCGCTGGTTGGAGTTGCAGGCAGATGGCTCGATTGAAACCGGTGTGGAGCGGGTGCCACCGTTCGATTTCGAAATCGATTACTCCGTGAAGGGATACTGATCGGCCTGTCGTGAAACCGGTTCTCCTTTACCTGCACGGATTCAACAGTTCCCCGGCATCCTGGAAAGCGCAGGCGCTGGCCCGTTTTATCGACGCCCATGCGCTGGCCATTGACTACCGTGTGCCCCGGCTTCCCTTTGTGCCTGCCGATGCCATGTCCGCGCTGGTTGCAGAGGTGGAAAGTCTGGCGATGGACCGGCGGGTTGTGCTGGTCGGAAGTTCCATGGGCGGCTTCTATGCCTCCTGTCTCGCGGAGCGTTTCGCATTGCGCGCGGTGCTGATCAATCCGGCCGTGCACCCGCATAAGCTGCTGCGCGATTATCTGGGAGAAAATCGCAACTTCCACGATGGTTTGGTGCAGAACCTGGATGAGCAGCACATCAGTCAGTTGCGTGCCCTGGAGCGGCCGCTGCGGCAGGCCGGCGCGTACTGGGTGCTGGTGCAGACCGGAGACGAAACGCTCGACTATCGGCTGGCAACCGCGCGCTACCGTGCGCATCGCATGACCATCGCGCCGGGTGGGTCGCATGGCTTCGATGACTTTGAACAGTTCATCCCTGCAATTCTGGCGTATCTCGACCTGCCGCTGCCCAGCTGAGAAACCTGCTTTTCGTTTCCGGGCAGCGGACAAAGGCGGGCATCACGGGCATATAATGGGCCATGCCAAAAGGAACGCGCAGGCAGGAGAACATGGTCACGGACGCCTACACCGCAGAATCCATTGAGGTTCTCAGCGGGCTCGACCCGGTGCGCAAGCGCCCGGGCATGTACACGGACACCACTCGCCCTAATCACCTGGCACAGGAAGTCATCGACAACAGCGTCGATGAAGCCCTGGCCGGTCACGCTCGGCAGATTGACGTCACGCTGTACAAGGACGGCAGCATGCTGGTCAGCGATGATGGGCGCGGCATGCCGGTGGATGTGCATCCGGAGCAGAAAATCCCCGGTGTGGAGTTGATCCTCACCCGTCTGCACGCTGGCGGTAAATTCTCCAACCGAAACTACCAGTTCTCGGGCGGTCTGCATGGCGTTGGCGTTTCGGTGGTCAACGCGCTCTCCAAAGAACTGGAAGTGCGGATCAAGCGCGGCGGAACTGAGTACAGCATGCAGTTTGCCAACGGCGACAAGAAGTCGGAACTGGAAGCCATTGGCAGTGTCGGCAAGCGCAATACCGGTACATCGCTATGGTTTCGCCCGGACCCGAAATATTTTGACTCTGCCAATTTTTCAGTACCGCGGTTGCGCCACCTGCTGCGCGCAAAGGCTGTGCTCTGCTCGGGTCTGACGGTCAATTTCACGGAGGAAGCCTCCGGAACGACAGAAACCTGGCATTACGAGGACGGCCTCTCAGACTACCTGCGCAGTGCTTATCCCGGCGCCGAAAGCATCCCGTCCGAACCTTTCACTGGCAGCCTTGCGGCCAGCCATGAAGCGGTTGACTGGGCGGTGATGTGGTTGCCGGACGGCGGTGAACTGGTCGCGGAAAGCTACGTCAACCTGGTTCCGACTCCGCAGGGTGGTACGCATGTGAACGGTTTTCGCAGCGGCATGCTGGAGGCCATGCGCGAGTTTTGCGAGCTGCGCAGCCTGTTGCCGCGCGGGGTGAAACTGGCGCCGGATGACATCTGGGAAAATTGCACGTATGTGCTGTCGGCCCGCCTGGAGGATCCACAGTTTTCCGGCCAGACCAAGGAACGATTGTCTTCCCGCGAAAGCGCAGCCTTCGTATCCGGCGTGGTCAAGGACGCCTTCAGCCTGTGGCTGAATGAGCATACTGCCGACGCAGAGCGCCTGGCGGAACTGGCGATCAGTCATGCGCAGCGTAGGCTGCGGGCGGGAAAAAAGGTTGCACGCAAGCAAGTCACGAGCGGGCCGGCGCTGCCGGGCAAGTTGGCCGACTGCTCCTCGCAGGACGTGACGCGCACGGAACTTTTTCTGGTCGAGGGTGATTCCGCCGGTG